>NZ_PNDJ01000056.1:0-73855 GCF_005887255.1 Pseudoalteromonas sp. S1609
AGAATACAGAAAACTTTTAGTAGCAGAAATTCCAAATTTAAGTTAGTGCGTAGTAATACGGACTGACACCAAATTTGCTTGGTGACAATAGCGTTTTGGACCCACCTGACCCCATGCCGAACTCAGTAGTGAAACGAAACAGCGCCGATGATAGTGTAGCATTTGTTATGTGAAAGTAGGACATTACCAGGCTCCAAATAAGAGAAACCCGTTACAGCAATGTAGCGGGTTTTTTGCTGTTTGGGATTTAATAAAAATAGCCAAGACCCTATGCCGGACTCAGTAGTGGCCGCTCTCGTACATCCTGTACTCCAAAGGCATTCGTATTCCTATACATCAAACAAAACAGCTCGAAGGCGAGCCCCGGACAAGGCCGCCCCGACACAATGATAGTATCCCATTTGCTATGTGAAAGTAGGTCATTCTACTGCGTAGCGCACCGACTCCAAATACAAGAAAGCCCGATTCGAAAGAGTCGGGCTTTTTTACGTCTGTAGAAAAGTGAAAATATCAGCCGTCAGCTATCAGTTGCACTGCGTTAATCAGACAACCGTAGAGTGGGTTGAGTATCTAGAGCCCCGCGGGCAAAATAACGCAACGTTAACCTCAGAGCCAACGCATCCCATTAAAAACATTAAATGTACCTTGCTATGTGGCTCTCTAGCACTGTAGGCACTACGATATTCTACTGCGTGGTCACTACAAAGGAACGCGCCGATGCCAAATATGTGCAAGCTCGAATCTAAATTTAGGTCTTTTGAGGGGTATATGGGCTGATAAAGTCATCAGTCCATATATTTAATAATCAGCGAGGTAGTTAGCTATTAGACAAGAATACAGTAAGTTTTTTACCTATTTTTAAGTGGTCGCTCGAAAGGTTATTCCATTGTTTTAGTTTATTAATACTTACTTTGTAATACTTAGCGATTTTCCATAAACTTTCGCCTGATTTAACCTGATGTTCAATTTGGGTATCGGCTAATTGAGGGAGCACAAGCTTTTGGCCAATTCTAATGGTGTTACTTTTTAGATCGTTAAACGCTTTGAGTTGGCTAATACCCACTTTGTAGCGTTTCGCTATAACACTTAAGCTATCGCCACGTTTTACTGTGTAGTGTTGCCACTGACTATAATCATTGGAATCAAGATTAGCGAGCATGTTTTTAAATTGTGTTTGTTCAGCAACTGGAACAACAATGTGGGGTGCATCAATAATGGCAGGAAAGCGGATCACACCATGGTTTAAAGATTCAAGTTGCTGCCATTGCTTTTGGTTATCTAAAATAACAGCGCCATCAATAGGCAATACTGCAATTGTTGGGCTGTTTGAAATTGCAGGAAAAGCCATTTTTTGGCTTTTTAATAATTGTGCCGCAGCTAGTAATTTTGGCACGTACTGACTGGTTTGTTTGGGCAGTTTTAAATTAAAAAAATCAGTGGGCTTACCCTGCTTTTTATTATTTCTGATGGCTCGTTGTACACGGCCTTCACCTACGTTATAGGCTGCAATTGCATGATACCAGTTGCCATCAAAACGCTTGTGTAAATACTCCATAAAATCCAGCGCAGCTCGGGTACTGTCTACTACGTCTTGACGCCCGTCATACCAAGGTGATATTTGCACGTTAAAATACTTAGCAATAGCAGGCGTGAGTTGCCACAACCCAGAGGCATGTTTATGCGAGTATGCACTGGCATCAAAGTCACTTTCAATCAACGGCATTAATGCCAGCTCAATGGGCAGTCCACGTTTTTCAACTTCACTAACAATATGGTAAAGGTAAGGCTCAGCACGGCGGCTAATTTCATCCATGTAATTTGGATGTGTTAAATACCAGGCAATTCGCTTTTGCACCGCTGGGTGGCTTGAATTAGCAAATGACAGCTGTGCCCTAATACGTTGCCATACATCATCTGGTTCTTTTGTGGTGAGTGGAGCTATTTGTGCAATATCTTCGTGCTGTTCACTAACAATTGTTTTGGGGTTAGCCTTAATTTCAGGGGGTGATGTTGGTGTATCGGTTGTGGTTTCACAGCCGGATAAAATAAACACTAATGGCAAAATGCGGATAAATCGATTTGAGAACACGTACTAAACTACTCCGAAAATATAAATGTGGCTAACCTAAAGCTGTTTAGCTTAACATAGGGTGAGCTAAAAATGACCGTCAAATGAATTAACCAAATACACACCTAAAACAGGCGCCTTGTGGTTTTGGTACATAAATTAAATCGCCACCGTGGTTGAGCATTATTTGCCGAGAGAGGCTTAGGCCAATACCAGAACCTTGTTGCTTGGTGGTAAAGAAGGGCACAAAAATCATATCTATAACGTGTTCAGCAATACCTGGGCCGTTATCACTGATTTCAATGTAAAGCTGTTGGGCGCTATTTTGCGCGAGGGTGAGTTGAATTATGGGTGTTTTGTTTGAGTGCTGTGCGTTTTGTTGATGATCCATAGCAAGTACTTCAAGTGCATTTTTTACTAAGTTAACCAGCACTTGCTCTATTTGGCTATTATCAAGCATCACCAGTTGCTGGCTACGAATCGCAAGCTCAAAAGTTGTGCCTTGGCTGAGTGCTTGCTGTTGGTGCAGAGCGACTATTTGTTCAAGTATATTAGCTAAATTGTATGGTGCTAAATTAGGTTTGGGTAAACTACTAACTTGACGAAAACGTGCAATAAAATCACCTAAATGCCCCGTACGTGACGCTAGCGTGCTTAGTGCAAGCTGTAAGTCTTGCTTATCTTCAATATCATCAAAACACAGTTCTTGCGGTAATAAGGTTGTACACGTATGAGCTAGAGATGAAAGTGGCGTGATAGAATTTGCTATTTCGTGCGTTAGTACTTTAGTTAAGCGCTTATAGGCTTGCTGTTCTTTTAACTGCAATTGATCATGAATCGATTGTATGCTGACAACACGGCGAACTTTACCCTGAATTTCGGCGATACTTAGTTGAATTGATAGGGTGTCGTGCTGCTCGCCATTTTGCCAGTAGGTGGTGCTGCGG
The DNA here is from genome assembly GCF_005887255.1 of Pseudoalteromonas sp. S1609. Classification (GTDB taxonomy): domain Bacteria; phylum Pseudomonadota; class Gammaproteobacteria; order Enterobacterales; family Alteromonadaceae; genus Pseudoalteromonas. The sequence continues at coordinate 3,016 of NZ_PNDJ01000056.1, forward strand.
ATATTGTGTTCGGCGTTTAAAATTAACTCTCCAACAGCGCCTAACTCATGTAAATTTTGGAAGCTTTTACCTAGTAACTTACTAATGGCTGGGTTTGATTCGATCACCTCGCCGTTGTCATCACATACCATAACGGCTAAATCAACATGGATGAGCAAAGCTTGTAAAAACTGAGCTTGTTGCTCGGCATTAAAGCGCGCTGTTTGCATTTGTGCTTTTACTTGCTCAAATTGCTTAAGCATTGGGTGTTGCTGACCAAGCCCTAATGTACTGTCGCCATTAGCTAAAGCGCGGATCACCATTTCAGCTTGTTTTTGTTGGCGCTTAAACAGCGTAAAAATATGCGCTATTAGCGCCGCTGCGACTAGCATCATTAATAATGTCGTCGCTGAAAAACCATGCTTTTGCAATACATAGCTAAGCAACGCACTAACACTTATAAGTGCGATAATATTAAATGAAAGTAATAAATTAGCTCGCATGATTATAGCCCGTACTTTTCAAGGCGGCGGTACATGGCACCACGGGTTAAACCCAGTGCTTTGGCTGCATGACTCACATTACCTTGATGGTGCTTAAGTGCTGCGCGAACTGTGCGTTGTTCGAGTATGTCTAAATCAAAGGTGTCGTACTGTAGCTGATTGTTTATATCCTCTGTACTTTGACTCGCAGAATGAGCGCTAGGTGCTGCGCTATTACCTACAACTGAGGTTATATCGAGTGTATCCCCTTCAGTTAATATAACCGCACGCTCTATAGCGTGAGCCAATTCACGTACATTACCTGGCCACGCGTATTTGCAAAGCGCACTCATATCATCATCGCTAATGGTTAAGCTGCGTTTATATTTTTGCGCAAAGTGTTTTAGGTAGTAATTAGCTAATAATGGAATGTCATCGCTGCGCTCCCGTAATGCCGGAAGGCGAATTTCAACGGTGTTTATCCGATACAATAAATCTTGACGAAAACGCCCCTCTGCGACGGCTTGATCAAGGTTGTCGTTAGTGGCGCAAATAAGGCGAATATCTATATCAACGGCTTTACTGCTGCCAACGGGCGTTATTTGTCTATTTTGCAGTGCAGCCAGTAATTTGGCTTGATGCTCTAGGGGTAAATTACCCAGTTCATCTAAAAATAAACTGCCACCGTGGGCAAGCTCAAATTTACCAATGCGATCGGCTTTAGCATCAGTAAACGCGCCTTTTTTGTGGCCGAATAGTTCACTTTCAAATAAATTCTGCGCTACTGCACCCATATCTAAACTCATAAAGGTTTGATTGTGGAGCATACTTGCTTGATGAATGGCATGCGCGGTCAACTCCTTCCCTGTGCCACTTTCACCGGTTATTAATATGTTGGCATCAGTTTGAGCTGCTTTTTCTATGGTGCTAAATACCTGTTGCATCGCATTGCTTTGACCTAAAAACTCAAAGTTAGGCGTGTTTAAGGCTTGGTTTAACCCTTGTTTTTGCCGCGTTAATTTGCCCACTTGCTGTTTGTCTTTGGCGTGTGAAAATGCAGCGGCGACTGCGCCAAGTAATTGCTCGTTTTGCCAAGGCTTGGCAATAAAATCAGAGGCCCCCGCTTTAATTGCATCTACGGCTAATTGAATATCGCCGTAAGCGGTCATTAATAAAACAACGATATTAGCGTCTTGATCTATGATTTTTTTCAGCCAATAAAAGCCTTCTTTGCCACTGATTGAGTCTTGGGTAAAGTTCATATCAAGCAGTATTACGTCAACGGGCTGCTCGAGCTTGCGTTGCTCGTTAATGATGCCTGCAATGTCAAATGGATTGTCTGTGGCTTTAACACTTTGATAATGCTGTTTTAGTAATAAACGTGCTGCAATGAGAATGTCTGGGTTGTCATCAACAATTAGAAGAGAGCCTGTGTGTTTCATGTTTTTTATTCTTATAGAGTTTTATTTAGCCTAAAACAAAAAGGGGACAGTGTCCATAAATGGACGTTCATAAGATAATAAAGTGTTCTATAAACGGACACTATAATTAGTTTAAAAACTTAATTTTCAATTAAGTTATTGATTTTATTGGTTAATTAAAATTGGCACACGCTTTGTAATAACAATAAGTAATTAGTTAAATTAAACCTGTATCAAGGTAGTCGACATGGACAAAAAAATAGAACGCTCATTTACGCAAAAGTATTTTAAAAAATTTACTTTTGCAGCTCTTACTTTAGGTGTTGCTGCGGCTGCATATGGTTATACGCAAAGCAGTGATACGGGCCGTAGCCAAAATATCGAGCGTAGTGGCTTAACGGTTAGCACGGTTAAACAAGGTGCCTTTAAAGATGCCTTAAGCTTACGCGGTCAAGTTGTGCCAAAAACCAGTATTTATCTCGATACCATTGCTGGTGGTCAAGTGGAAGAGCGATTAGTCGAGCAAGGTGAATATGTTGAGAAAGGCCAACCGCTCGTGCGCTTAAGCAACACTAACTTACAACTTGATGTAATGAGCCGTGAAGCACAAGTTACCGAGCAGCTTAACTTTTTACGTAATACGCAAATGACCATGGAAACCAGCCGGTTAAACTTACGCCGTGACTTATTAGAAATCGAATTAAAAATTACCCATTTAACACGTAGATTAAAACAAACTAAACCTTTGGTTAAAAGTGGCGTATTGGCGCAAGACCAACTAGCTGAGCTTGAAGAAGATTTAAATTATTACCAAGCCCGTAAAGAGCTCACCCTTGAGCGCCAAAAGCAAGAAAATTCAATCCGTGAGGTGCAAGTGGCGCAGTTGTCAGACAGCGCTAAAATGCTCGAAAAAAATCTGCAATTTGCGCGTCGAAATCTCGACAACTTATTAATCAAAGCGCCTGTTTCAGGTTATTTAAGCGAACTTGATGTGGAAATTGGCGAATCTAAAAACAGTGGTGCGCGGTTAGGCCAAATAGATATTCCTAATGAATATAAATTAGTGGTGCGCATGGATGAATTTTATTTAAACCAAGTGCAGCGTGACATGGCGGTAATGATTGAGCTAGAAAGCGGCACGGTGAATGCAAAAGTGAGCAAAATCGATAGCCGCGTACAGCAGTCACAATTTCAAGTAGAAGTGGACCTACCCAGTAACACTAAAAGCATTAAGCGCGGCCAAAGCATTGATATTGAGTTAATGCTAGGGGATGACAATAACAATGCCTTACTACTTAAACGCGGGGCTTTTTTTACTAACTCGGGCGGTAACTGGGTTTATGTAATCGAGCAAGGCGGTGATAAAGCAGTGCGCCGTGATATCCGCCTAGGCAAAAAGAATCAACACTATTTTGAAGTGCTTGAAGGGCTAAACGCTGGGGATAAAGTGATTACCTCTAGCTACAGCAACTTTGACAAAGCACAGCAACTACAATTTTAAGGATAATAACAATGATCAAACTAACTAATTTAAGCCGCGTATTTCGTACTCAAGATGTTGAAACAACAGCGCTGAGTAATATTAACTTAACTGTAAACGAAGGCGATTTTTTAGCGATAATGGGGCCATCTGGCTGTGGTAAGTCAACGCTGCTTTCTATTTTGGGTATGCTTGATTCACCGACCTCAGGCAACTTTGATTTTGCGGGAACTGACATTGCAGGCTATAGCGAAAAGCAACTAGCAGAGCTACGTAAAGAATCAATTGGCTTTGTATTTCAAAGTTTTAACTTGATTGATGAGCTAACAGTTTATGAAAACGTAGAGTTGCCATTGCAGTATCAAAAAATATCAAAAAGTGAGCGTAAGCAACGCGTAGAAACCATTTTAAAGCGCGTGGGTATTGATCACCGCGGCGAGCATCTACCACAGCAACTGTCGGGTGGTCAGCAGCAGCGGGTAGCCGTTGCGCGTGCATTAGTGATTAATCCCAAGCTAATTTTAGCCGATGAGCCAACCGGTAACCTCGATTCTAAAAACGGTGATGAAGTGATGGCGATGCTACGCGAATTAAACCGCGAGGGCACCACGGTTATTATGGTGACTCACTCAGAAAAAGAGGGTGCCTATGCTGATCGTTTAGTGCGCCTATTGGATGGCCAAGTGATGCTTGATAAAGCAAATGTTGTGCAGCAAGCCGTTGTTGAGGTTGCTTAATATGTTTATTAATTATTTAGTCACTGCTTTAAGATCATTTAAGCAACAAAAACAGCATTTTATCCTAAACCTTTTAGGGCTAAGTATCGGCTTAGCTGCGGCAATTTTAGTGGCACTATTTGCACAAAACGAGTTGTCATACGATAGTCAGCAGCCTCACGCTGAACGTGTTTACCGTGTAGGCCAAGATTACTCAAAGTTGGGCTTATCAGTCATTCCTATTTTCAATTATTCTCAAGCGGCAAAAGCCACTGAATATAGCCAAGTAGAAGAAGTGTTTGGTTTGACGATGGTATCGCTGACTCGAGAAGCTATGGTTGACGTGCAGTACCTGGATCAGGGTTTTAAACTTAATGACTTGTATGGGGCAACGCCAAATATTGAGAACTTTATCAATATAAACACATTGGCTGGTGATTTAAAAAATGCAATGAGTACACCTGAGAGCTTGGCTCTAAGTGAATCTGAAGCACTGCGTATTTTCGGTACAATAAATGTTATTGGTAACACGCTACAGCACGAACAAGGGCAATATACTGTACGGGCGGTGTTTGCAGATTTACCAAGCAATACTCACTTTGCATTTAAAAACCTCGTTTATGTAAAACATGATCCAAATAACCTGATGATTAATAGTAGCTATGTTTATATGCGCTTGGCGCCACAGGCCGATCCAAAAGCACTCGCTGATACACTGTCTAAACAGTACTTCAATGGGCAAATGGCGGGTCAAGTTGCCATTGAGTTACACCCATTACTAGACTTACATTTAACAGCAAAATCGCCATTTGAAATGAAAGCAGGCGGCGCAAAGCAAGTTGTAACGATTTGTGCAGGGTTGAGCGTGTTACTTATTTTGATTGCTGGCTTTAACTTTATCAATATGACGGTGGCACAGTCTGCAAAGCGCGCCAAAGAAGTGGGTGTGCGCAAGGCACTTGGTGCAAGTAAGCTGCAGTTAGTAACACAGTTTTTAGCTGAATCTACTTTGGTTGCTCTATTGTCGATGATTATTGCCTGTGTGTTAGTGGAACTGTTATTGCCAAGTTTTAACCAGCTGGTCGATCGTGAACTGATAGTGAGTTATTTTTCAGCCTTTGGTTTGGGCATTATGGCTGTTGTTATTGCTGTAGGCATACTTGCAGGTTTGTACCCGGCATTGTTTATCTCATCATTTAGCGCAAAACGAGTGTTAAGTGGCGATTTACAACGCGGTAATACGGCCATTTGGGTACGTAAATGTTTATTGACCTTGCAAGCTTCATTAGCAATCGGTTTGATCATTGCATCGGTTACGTTGTTAAAACAATTATCTCACTTACAAAGTCTTCCTTTAGGCTATCAAACACAGCAACGCTTAGTGGTTTCAGAGTTGCCGGTGCAATCGGTATTTACGCAGCAGCCTAGCGCACTAATTAATCGCTTGACGGCTATAGATGGTGTAGAGCAAGCAACGATTATTGATACTCGTTTAACCGTTTCAATTAATAATACATTACAGCCTACTTGGCCCAATGGTGAATTTTCAGGTGGAATAACCCCTGTGATAGGTTCTGGTTTTGATGTTGTAAAAGGGCTAGGCCTTACGCTTATTGCTGGTAGAGACTTTAACCGTGAGTTTTCCTCAGACTGGGCGACGCGAGCAAACGGGGTTACAACAGTAGGTACAATTATTACAGAAACCGTTGCCAAGCAGGCTGGTTATAGCAATGTGGCTGATATTGTTGGACAAAAAATTAAAGACACAGGGCGTAATGTGGATATGCAAGTTGTTGGTGTTGTAAAAGATGTAAAGGTTGGTAATGCACAAGATGCGAATTCTAACATTATGTTTTTATGTGGTTACAACTATTTAACACCAGTATCTGAAGTAATTTTAACCGTGAACGTGCAAAACCTCCCTGCTATAAAACAAGCAGTGATTACAGCTTTAGCTGAAGTGTCTAATATTTATGAGCCAAAAATAAACCTGCTAGCTGAAAACTATAAAGCGGTATTAAAAGGTGATGAGCGTGTTTCTCTTGTCGTACTTATATTTACTGGCCTTGCAGTGTTCTTAACTTGCTTAGGAACTTTTGGTTTAGCTTCATTTGCCACGATTCGTCGCCAAAAAGAAGTCGCTGTACGCAAAGTACTGGGTGCGTCACGCATCAGCATAATGAATCTACTGGCAAAAGAGTTTTTAATTTTAGTGCTAGGAAGTGTAGCCATAGCATACCCGCTAACTTATTGGCTGGTGGGTGATTGGCTCGCAAACTTTAATGAGCGTGTTGATCAAGCGCTGTGGGTTTATCTGGTTGCCGCTTTGAGTGTTACTGCGATCACTTGGCTGACAGTTGCCAGCATCGCCTTTAAAGCCGCCAGTACACGGCCATCGCTGACGTTACGGTATGAATAAATAAAGCTCCGTAAGTTAAAAAGGGTTGGTGAATACACTAACCCTTTTCTGTATCGTAAATTTTATTGATACGAAATATAATACCCTGGTACATGTGCTTGGGTATAAAAATGCCCGTCAATGTATGAGTCTTGTATTAAAGTTCCAATATTTGCAGCGTTAATACGCATACGAGCCACCATTTCATGGACCGCTTCAGCTGTAAAAGCTTCTTCGACAGGAGGATCACCAACAAAATTAGTAAACCACGGAAACCAGCTATTATCATTGCCACTTACACTTTGGTCTGGATGGTAACTTCCTCCTTGCCAGCGATCAAATTTCAGGCTTTCTAAACTAAATAGGCCAAAGTTTGCTTGCGTCATACATGCATCAGCGGCTTGGTATTCAGGGTAGCCAGAACTGGCAGCAAACTGATTGCACACATTGTGTGGAAGGTTGCTGGTATTTGCTGCAGAATATTCTACAGCTCTAAACATAACAGGACGAGAAGAGCTACCTGCGGGGAAAATAATATTTGCCGCGACAGGTGAATGCCAACGTTGATGATACATTGCAATTGATAGGCCTAAGTCTTCTTTGTTTATTGCAACGTTATCTGCATGTGTCCATGAGCCGCCAGGATCAACAGGAGTGCCGCTATTATCGAATATTATTCCATGTTGGTTTGCCTCCAGTTGGTTAAGTAGGCTTGGCGTTGTATTGTCGACAACCGTTACTGGGATCATGCTACTAGCTGCACTAGGTGTGTAATTTATAGCTGGGTTGTTTAATGCTTTCCAGCATAATAAGCCATAACCATAACCGTCATTTATCATCGGGCAGTTTGCCATATTTGCAGATGACTGGTTGCTTTGATAAGTGTGATTAACCGATGCAGCAGCGGCTTCACCTGTGCCTACTAATACTCCCCACGATTGAAGTGTTATTTGTGCATACGGTAGTTCACTTTCAGGCAAATAGAGTGTGGTGCTAGATATTAAGTTAAGCGCTAAATCGAACTCATAGAGTACCACGGGGCGCATTTTGCTTTGCGTTTCCTTTGGGTATTGGGCTATCACGGTTTGCTTTGCAGGTGGGGTTTGATATTGCTCATTTACTTGGGCTAACAAATAAACACGATGCTTTGATATATAGCTATTTAGCAATTTGTTTATATGCCAAGTTGATAGTTTGCGAGTTTTTAAAATGCTAGCGTGGTTATCGGTCAATTGCAGTGTATTGCCTTGCTGCAAAACCCATGTGTGCCCACTTAGACCAATTACTTTTGTTTGCTCAAAAATATATTGGTTTTGTTGATCATGACTCTGTGTATTTATAAGTGCTTTGTCATTTATTTGATAGCTTGAAAACGACACTTCCTCGTTGTGATACTGATGTAAAGGCGCCGAATATTGACCAAATAAAGCGGTTAATTCAATTCTAATAGTGTTATCTAATTCTTTTACAACCCATTGATCTTGCGCCTGCTGGTGGAAAGTTATTGGAGTGTATTGACCCTCCTTATCTACACTGAATGCCTGCCATGTTGTTTCACACTTTGATATACATAACTTAGATGAGCGAATAAGCGCCTGTTGATTTTTTGAGGTGAAAGAGTCCTGTTCGTCTTCAAATTTAAATTGAAGTGGAGTGCCTCTTTCTGTGATCTCAAAAGAAAAAAGAATGCGCCGTTGGTTACCGCTAACATGCAACGTATTGTGATTACTTTGGCCTAACTTAAGCTTTGAGTAAGTGTTTGAAGTGTGTGTTTTATCGGCGTTACCTAAAAAAGCGGAGCCATTATTATGTTGATGGCTTTGATCGCCTTCTTGGAGTTCTAAAAATTGTAAACGTTGAACACACGCTTCTTCTTTACAAGTTTGTAGTTGTATTTTGCGTTGCTGATACGCAAAATTAAACCAAGGTGTTTGAGCAAAATAGCTCTCTTGGTTTGCATAAAATAGTACGGGTAGTGTGCTTGTATCAAATTGTTTTGCTATAGCAACACAATGCATACTTGCTGTTATTGTAAGTGCAGTGATAAAAAGTGTAAGTAGTTTTTTCATGATGATTCCTTTGCTTTAAACATACAAAAGAGGGTAGGAAACACCTACCCTTTATAAGTTCGATTGCAGTGCTTAATATACAACCCCTTGCTGCTGCGAAGCATTAACACCCTGATTTAGCTGAATAGATAGCCAATTTTCTACATCACTACGAAGAGAAGCGGTGTTATCAGGACCTGACTGGCTGGCATAAAACCATAAACCGGTAGGCATGGGGGCGGTAACATTTGTGCCACAAGTAAAGTGGTTAGCGGCATACATTACAGCGCCAGAGCTACCAAACTCAAAATGACTATCAGAATAACCGCCATAACCTCGTGCTTTAACGTGGGCTTCTGAGTCGAGTGTGAAGTGGTAAACTTCGTTGGGTTGCAACAAAAATGGACTTACGTCAGATGAATCAAATCGAGCTCGCATCGTCGAATTTACACTCGCTTCGTTACCCGAACGGGTAATTATGCCTGCAATATTAGTAATTAAATCACTGGCAAGTTGTGCATCGAGTAAGCTACCCGCATTGTCATTCACTATTGCAGCAGTAATACCTAAAGCTGCTTTTATAGTGCCCAGCACCGAGTTAATATCCCATCCAGTGTTGAAGCTCATTGCTGCACCACCGGCTTTATTAAACAATACAATCTCAGGAGCAGCACCAGGTAAATCAACGGCAAACTTTGCGCCATCGGCAGAGTGTGCATTAGTCGCTTTTGACCAAATTTGCTTTGCGGTCCCTTTTACATGGAAGCGCGAGGCATAAGTACCTCTAACTTCTAAGTTTCCTGAACATGAATTACTTTGATTACAATCAAAACCCGCTTTATCGGCACACAGCATTTTTACCGAAAACTCAGTAGAGTTATGACTTATTGTGTTGTCGTAGCCATACGCTTTATGTTTTGACCAACGCTCACCATCGCCTGAATGAAATGCGCCGTAAGCTGTACTGGTAAAGTTAAGTCCGTGTTTAGACATTCCTTTATTGTCACTAGACGTTTCAGGTGCAGGTGATGATGGGGTTGAAGGGTAATTTGTTACCACAGTACCAGAACCTGTATTTGGCACTACCATTTGGCAGGCACAGGCTGACTTTGGACCACCCTTTGCATCTTTATTTAATAACTCTTTAATTTCATTATAAGTAGTTGGATCCATTTCTTTGTTATAGTTTAAAACAGAGAGCCCCTTTTTCTTAGGAGCTGCGTAATTTTCAAACCACGCTTCAAATAATCGTGGATTGTTTATTTCGACAAACTCAGCTAACGAAACCATTTTTTGCATTGTTAACCATTGCTTAAAAAGAGCCGGCTTATATTGTATAAGGTAGCGCGCAAGGTAATAGTTGTCCTCGGGCGAGTGATCAGCAAGCACCGTAGACCATAAATCAAGCGCATTTACGTCTATCTCTTTTATTTGACTTAAGATTTCTTCGGCCTGATAAGTTGCTGTTAGTTTTTCAATATAATGATTGAGTACCGCTTCTTCATCGTTTTCAGCTATAAAATCAAGCAAAGAAAGCGAGTCAGTAGACCACGCTGAAATAGTCTGCCAAGTTTGTTTGCTAACTTGAGCAGGTGCCATTGCACCATAATCATTTTCTAAAGCGGTAGTACGGTGGTTGGTATTTTCAACAGTACCTGCAAATGCAGTGGTACTTATGATTGCCATATATACAAGAGAACCTAAAGCAAGTGGTGTCATTAATGTACGTTTCATTTTTATTCCTCCATAAATAATAAATAAGCACAAATAATGTGCCCTTTTATATTGCTTGTTTATTTTCATCACGAAAGGAATTAGCTGGGTCAGCATGGGGCGAGTTAGGTAAAAGTGAGAAAAGTAAGGGGGTGTAAACATGCCGGGCATTATTTTTTTAGTTGAATAATTTTTTATATAAATAAATACAATAACTTAAAAATAAATTTACCCGTTTTTACCCAATTGCCCCACGATTGTAAGTGTGATTTACCTCTCTTTGATGCACACTTTTTTAGTTGGTTTTGTATTTAATAGCTATGTTAATACAGCATCAACAATAGGATTAAGTAAATATATGGAGGTAAATATAATGAAATATACAATTTTAATATCAAGTTTGTTACTAACAACCTTTGCGCATGCTCATAGTGCAAAAATGCTGCAAGAAGAACTTCAAGCTAACGCGCAAAACTGCCCTAAAAAGCAAACAATATTGCTCGCTTCAATGAAAATATCGACAGGAACTTTTTCATTTTTAAAAAGTGATACAAGTAGTGGATGTACAGAAAAAAGCTTTTTTGCATCAGGTCGAGAAAGCCCGATGTTAGATTGTGGTCAGTTTGATGATTGGCGCTTAGCTTACGATATGGGTAAAAATATGTGTGAGTCGCTACATTCAAATATGATGCATTTTGACAATACATTAAACTCAGATATGCAAATATTTACTCGTTTTGAAGGACCTTATGAGTTTAAAGGGGTCGAGCATCACCAGAAATATAAAGCTAACATGGGCGTTACATTATCGTGTTATATCTGTGATACAGCAAAATAGTTAAAACCGTAGCACGAGGTGATATAGGTGATACCTTGTGCTTTTTAATTCTGATTTAGGTTAAGTAACCTGAACTCTGGATAATAAATCTATCTCTAGCAGCTATTTTCAGCGCTAACTGCGTTGAATTGACTTGCAATAGGCCAGCTATTGACGCGTAAATTCGCCTTGTTTTCACTGAAAATATCTGGCTAGAGAAAATAAATTTAAATATCACCATGATTCAATATGTTAGTAAATCTCTTAACCAGAGTTCAGGTTGAATAGTGAGGTGAGGCTTTAGCAAGTACTTCAAGCTTTTGTGTTTGTTGCTTTAGTTTATGCATATCTTCATGTTCTTCGTTGCAGTGGTTAATAACATATTGTGCGGTTTTTATTATATTACGCCAACGTGGTTTTTTAGGTAGTGTTTTAAGCGCTAAATAGCGCTCTAAGGTTCGCACTCGCAGCCGACCATCGTCAATGTTTACCTTCCACATTTTACTTTCTTCAGCTAGCTCAATTCTCGTTTTTGAACTTGTTTGTTCCCAAATACTCAGCGATAGCGTCATGACTTCTACAATTAATTGGCGAGTGTCTTGCTCCGTGTCGGTGGTTTCTTCGGGAGCTGCACTTTTCACTATATTTAAAGGGTTGCTTCTTTGTGTTAAATATTTGTAGCTAAGCAGTACTCCTGCTACAAAGGCACTAAATACTGCTAATATATTATAAAAATTGAAATAATTATGTTGTTGTTTAATTGGCATAATATCGGCTTGCTTCAAGCGTAGCTGGTATAGATTGGCCGTATCAGCTCTATTTTGGCGTAACATTGTATTGTAATCTTCAAGCGTAATTAGCGCATCACGGTATTGTTTTGATTGCTGTTGTGACTGAGCGAGTGCGATGTAAAACAACTCTGTTAATTGACTGTTTTGATGGTGGTTTTCGGCTAACCCTTGCTTTAACAATACTTGCGCTTCAGTGTCTTTACCTTCTAGTTGTTTTAGTTTTGCCTCTATTAATAGCGCTCGTTGATCGACTTTTTCATTTTGAATAAGGCTACGGGTACGTTTTTGTGTTGCCAACCATTTATGTGCCTCATTAAGTTTATTTTGAGCTAAGGCGATTTCAGCGAGTAGTAAGTAGGCGCGTGAAGCTTGAGTATGCGCACCACTATTATTTAACTGCGTGAGCGTTGTGTTTATAAGGTTTATAGCTTTATCAAACTGTAACTTTTTAAAAAACACTTCAGCTAAGCTTATCAGCGTATGGTTTGCCTTTGTTTGATTGCCAAGTTGTGTATGCAGTAAATGTGCTTGTCGAAATGATACGATAGCATCATCTAATTGATTAATATCTCGCGATATATTACCTAAATTATTCAAAGTAACGGCTTGGCGTTTTAAGTCATTTAATTGCTTAGCAATGTCGTAACTTTTTAAAAGTAAAGTTAAAGCGGTGTCTAAATCTCCAAGCGCTTGATATACATTAGCAAGATCATTCGATGTTTGACCTTCATAACTTAAGTTTTTTAACTGCGTAGCAAGCTTTTGTGTTTTATGAAAATAAGTAAGAGATTGAATATAACCTCTTTGCCTGTATGCATTAATACCGAGTTGTCGCGTTACATGATATTGCTGTGAAATACTCAAACTTTGGCTAAGTAGTTGCTCAAGTTCTGAGTTTGCTAAGGCTAAATCACCAGCTTGTCTATACAGTACAGCTAATTCTAATTTAGCCTCAAATGATGCAGTTGAGTGTAGCTTGAGTTGACTGATTTTTTGCTTGCAAGTTAAAATATCACTCGTTATGTCAACCGATTTATTTTGCTTACAAACATTCGCCGATATCGGATAAGAAAAAAGTAAAAGTATAATAAAAACAATATTTAGAAACATCACTAAGTATGAGCTGTATTTGTGTTTAACTAAAAGTAACACAATATTAACTTTTCGCCATAAAGATTATATGACTATTAAATGCTACGTATTTTTTGTGCAGGATTACCTGCAACCACGGTATTAGCTGCAACATTTTTAGTGACTACAGATCCTGCGCCCAAGACAGCATTTTCACCAATGGTAACACCCGCTAAAACAATAACTCCCGCCCCAATCCACACGTTATTACCGATAGTAATCGGCGCAGCAAAGTTTTCTTTATTGAGCCGCTCTGTGGGATTAACTGCATGAGATACCGCTAAAAGCTGAACGTTTGGGCCGATTAAACAATCGTCGCCAATGCTTATGGCTCCTTCATTTATTGGCGCATCCAACACAGTACAGTTAATGTTTATAAAAGTACGATCACCTATATGCATTTGCGAGCCATAGTCACAATGAAAGCCCGCTTCAATAATTACTCCATCACCACAGTGTGAGCATAATTCTTTTATTCGCTTTAAATTACCTTTACTGGGGCTTTTATTAAATAAGCGGCAAATTTCGTGCACAGCTTTACGCTGCGCTAGATTCTCTTTACTAATACTATTAAATGACTGCATATCAATTTTGTTTAACTTAAATAATGGTGTCTAGCTTAACCTACTTTAAGCATGATGATAATTTGAATAAAACTGTGCTTTTTTTACGCATGCACTTGCCATTTATTATGTTTCGTTTAAAATCTACTAACTTTCGAAACGAAACTTAATTGTAACCACTTATGACCAAACGTAACACTCAGCAACGCCGCCATCTGATCCTCACTCAAGTTAATGAATTAGGTGAAGTGGCTGTCGATATTTTAGCTGAACAGTTTCAAACATCAGAAGTAACTATTCGAAAAGACTTAACCTCGCTTGAAAAAAGTGGCTTATTGCTGCGCCGTTACGGCGGTGCTATTGCTCTGCCTAAAGAGATTGTTAGCGATGAGATTGATTCTAAGCGCAAAGTGGCCATTGCCAAAGCGGCAGCATCGCTTATAAAAGATCATAATCGCATTATTATAGACAGTGGGCGCACCACTGCAGCAATGATCCCTGAGTTGGCTACAAAGCAGGGGTTAGTTGTTATGACTAACGCCATTAAAGTAGCAACGCGTTTATTAGCACTTGAAAATGAGCCAACACTTTTGATGACAGGTGGCACGTGGGATCCGCATTCAGAATCGTTTCAAGGGCAAGTAGCTGAAAATGTTCTATGCTCATATGATTTTGATCAACTATTTATTGGTGCTGATGGCATTGATGTAGCGCGTGGAACAACCACGTTTAATGAACTTGTTGGATTAAGCCAAGTGATGGCTAAAGCGGCGCGCGAAGTAATCGTTATGGTTGAATCAGATAAGATTGGCCGAAAAATACCAAATTTAGAATTACCGTGGCAAACAGTAACCACATTAATAACCGACAGTGGCTTAGCAAGTGATAAACGTGCAGCCATAGAGGCGTGTGGTGTAAAACTAATTTGCGCAGAAATTATGGAATAGCAACTAAAACGTAAGTTGCTAGAATTAAAAAATTAATGGAGACACTATGTGTGGAATCGTTGGGGCTGTTGCAGAACGTCCAGTAAATAAAATCTTAGTTGAAGGCCTTAAGCGCCTTGAGTACCGCGGTTATGACTCAGCAGGTGTAGCTTTACTTGAAGGCAATACACTTAATACAGTGAAAGCAGTTGGTAAGGTTGTAAACTTAGAGTCAGCACTTGAACAAGCTGGTGTTAGCGGCCACACAGGTATTGCACACACTCGTTGGGCGACTCATGGCGGTGTAACTGAAGCCAATGCTCACCCACATGTTTCAAGCAATCAATTAGCACTTGTACATAACGGAATCATTGAAAACCACGCAAGTTTGCGTGCAGCACTTAAAGGCGACGGTTACGAGTTTTTATCAGACACCGACACCGAAGTTATGGTGCATTTAATTCATCAGTTACGTCAGCAGCACACCACTTTATTAGCGTCAGTTCAAGCTGCCGTTAAACAGTTTGAAGGTGCATTTGGTACCGTTGTGTTCGATAAAGCGAATGATAACGAAATTATTGTAGCACGCTCAGGTAGCCCGTTAGTTATTGGTTTAGGCCTTGGTGAAAACTTTATTGCTTCTGATCAACTGGCATTATTACCAGTAACTCGCAGCTTTATCTTCTTAGAAGAAGGTGATGTAGCGCGTATTACTCGCGACACAGTAGAAATTTTTGATGCAGATGGCAACGCGGTTGAGCGTGAAGTTGTTGAATCAAACATCACACAAGATGCATCAGGCAAAGGTGATTACCGTCACTACATGCTAAAAGAAATTTATGAGCAGCCACTTGCAGTGCGTAACACCCTTGAAGGACGTTTAAACGATGACCGCGTAGCTATTGATGCTTTTGGCGATAGCGCACAGCAAATATTTAAAGACGTAAAACACGTACAAATTATTGCCTGTGGTACGTCATACCACTCAGGTATGGTTGCTCGTTACTGGCTTGAGCAATATGCAGGTGTTAGCTGTAACGTAGAAATTGCCTCTGAGTTCCGTTATCGTCAGTCATTTGTACACGAAAATAGCCTACTAGTAACTATTTCACAATCAGGCGAAACGGCTGATACTTTAGCTGCACTGCGTTTAGCTAAAGAGCAAGGCTATATGGGGTCAATGACTATTTGTAACGTACCTGGCTCATCGCTTGTGCGAGAATCAGACCTTGCCTTTATGACCAAAGCAGGCGCTGAAATTGGTGTAGCCTCTACTAAAGCATTTACTACACAGCTTGTTGGTTTGTTAATGCTTACTGCGTCTATTGCGCAAGAGAAAGGCTTAGATCAAAGCGCGATTGTTAACGCTATTAAACTGCTACCAGCTAAATTAGAAGAAACGCTACTATTGGCTGATGGCATTGCAGACCTTGCTGAAGAATTTGCTGATAAACACCATTCACTGTTTTTAGGGCGCGGCTCACAATACCCAATTGCAATGGAAGGCGCACTTAAGCTTAAAGAGATTTCATACATTCACGCTGAAGCCTACGCAGCAGGTGAGCTTAAACACGGCCCATTAGCGCTTATTGATGCCGACATGCCAATTATTGTTGTAGCACCAAACAATGAATTGCTTGAAAAGCTTAAATCAAACGTAGAAGAAGTACGTGCTCGCGGCGGCATCATTTATGTATTCGCTGATAAAGACTCACACTTTGAGTCAGACGACACAATGCGTGTAATCAACGTAAACCACGTAGATGACGTAATTGCCCCTGTTGTATATACAATTCCACTACAGTTACTGTCGTACTATGTAGCGGTCATTAAAGGCACTGACGTTGACCAACCACGTAACTTAGCAAAATCGGTTACAGTTGAGTAAAATCAAAAGCTTATAGGTTTTGATTAATGTTAAAAAAGCGCTCAATGCGCTTTTTTTGTGCCTAAAATTCTGTTAGCTTAGGTAACTTATTATTCTCTAAGGGATTAGTCATGCGTTTATTAACCGTTATTTGTTTTTTTAGCTTTTTTGCTTTTAGTTCACAAAGTGTCTTTGCACAAGCTGGTATTAAACAGCAAAGTGCTGATGAATCTCAATTTATGCACACTATTAAATCGGCTGTTCTAAACGAAGAACGCACGGTTGTCGTACAATTGCCTAAAAGCTATCAATCTGAGCCAAATAAGGTATATCCAGTTATTTATCGCTTAGATGGAGCGGGTAATATACCGCTTGCTAGTGCTGTCATTGAGCGCTTGCAAAATGCTAATCGTGCGGCTGAGGTAATTATTGTCGCTATTGAAAACACTAATCGACTTAGAGATATGTATCCTACAGTGAATAAAGAGCCGCAAGGTCCTGTCGGTGAAGGGGGCGGCGCAGCAAAATTTTTAGCGTTCTTTGAACAAGAGCTCATTCCTTTAGTTAATAAAAACTATCGCACGCATGACTATAAGGTTATTGCTGGCGCATCTGCTGGTGGTGTATTTGCGTTGTATGCTTTGCAGGCAAAGCCCGAACTATTTCAAGCGCATATTGCTTATAGCCCTGCGGTTTGGTGGAACTATGGCGCAATGGTAAAAAGTACAAAATCGTTTATAGCTAAAACGAAAGGCCTGAATAACTACGTTTATACTAATATCGGCGAAGAAGCCGGCATAATGCGTGAAAGGTACGATGAATTACAGCAATCACTGCAATCGTCTGAAGTACGGGGCTTACGCTTTTTTAATGATGCGTTTGATGGCACCTCGCATGGTTTAACTTCTGCTGCAGGGGCATTTAATGCCTATTACAACCTGTTTTTACCTAAACATATGCCCATAAGTGCTTTAACTGACGATGTTGCCTCTATTGATGCTTATTACCAAAATTTATCTCAACAATGGGGCGAACAGGTATCTCCACCAGATCGTGCTGTTAGATTACTTGGTTACAACCTAACGGACAGCAAGCAGTTTACCCGTGCTATTGAGGTGTTTAAGTACAATTTAAAAAACCACCCAAAATCAGTCGATGCGCTTTCAGCTTTATCTTATGGCTATGAAATGCAGGGTGATACTCGCCAAGCACTTGAACAGATGGAGTCTGCATTAGCCATTGCAGATGACTCATATCCTTATATAAACTACTTAAAAGAAACAAAAGCTAGGTTACAAGCAGAACTTAGCAAGAACTAATAATATTGCTAACTTAGTTGTTGGCTTTTTATGAAAGCCTCTTTAGGTTTGAAGCGCTTACGGTGACAGTTAAATTAATTAAAAGAGTAGGACTTAAGATAAAAATATTGATTTTTAACGTGATTAAAGCCTTACCAAACAAATTAGAAGAAGCAATATTACTTGCTGATGGTATTGAAGACTAAGAAGAGTTTACTGGTAAATACTCAAACTGTGAGTCAGATGGCTATGCGAGTTATCAATGTAAACCATGTAAACCATGTAAACCATGTAAATTACGTGATTACCCCTATTGTATATACAATCCCACTACAGTTACTGTCGCACTATAAAGCGGAAATGAAAGTACAGATTTTGACGAACCATGCAATTTGGCAAAGTCGGCCTAAAAATTTTAAAATCAACAGGCTACAGGTCTGATGTAAAAGGCGCTTTGTGCGCCTTTTTCAGTCTGCGCGATTACCTAAATCATAGGCAAAGTAGCCATAGGCAATTACGAACATCAAACCTATAAATGATATATGCATTACGCGAGCTAAAATTAGATCGATAGGTCTGGCGTGTCGCAAAATGGCTTCGTCATTAACAACCGTCGCTTTTGCGGGTTTTTGCCGCCTTATTACTTTGCCATACATGCTCACTCTTATGCCCAGCCCTTTATCCCAAAGTGGTTCATGTATCCCTTCCTCACGCATTTTTTTCTCAATATGTTTCATTGAAATACGAGTAAAGCATAAAGTCGAAATTAGATAGCTAATTATTATTGGTAAAGATATAAATAAAAAAATCTTTTCAGGAATTACATACATAATTTAAAACCAATCAATGTTTGAGCTTAAATCATATAATTGGCCAGAAACAAATTTACCAACTTCATCACCTGCTTTACCGACGATAAAACCAGCACCGAGACCGGCACCAATTAAGATAACCCAACCAACGGGTCCCATAGCTATTGCCATACCTACGCCTGCTGTAACTGTTGCACTCCCTGCGCCAATGCCTGCAGCTGTCCCTAAACCAAAACCTGTAGCTTCCCTGACTGCACTGCGCTGCCAGTCTTTACCTGCTTTGTAATCGTCATAAACGCTATCAGCTCGAAGACCAGCATCAATCGCAATGACAAACTTTCCTGCAATGTTGGATCCTTGCTCTAATTTACGTAAGTGCTGTATGTTAGCTAAAGAAGTTAATTGCAAGGGAGCTGAACTTCTTGCGCTTCTTGCTGTATCTATGCCTCGCTGCGCATTAGACCAGATATTACCCCGTGCAGATGCTTTCACTTTGCCTTTGAATTTAACCATTTCTCTTTTAAATACAGTGTTTAACTCTAGATGGGCTTGCTTTGCTTTGTTACCTAGTTTGATTAATTCTAATTTAGGCTGCTTGTTCTGCGATGCTTTTCTAATTTCAATTAAGCTAGTTTGGTATTTTAGAATCGCTTTTCCAAATGTACTTAATCTCACTTGGCTTGACTCTAATGAGGTAAGTGCTGCGCCAGTGGCAGTCAAGGTATCAAGATTTCTTCCAAGAACTTGTTGACTCGTTAAACCTCTTACTTTATCAACATATGGAGATATTTCCGCATCGTATAGCGCGGCAATAGCCAAAGCATCTTCATCACCGAAGTTGTTTACTATAGTACTGACATTTCTCTTTGTATGCTCAGGCCAAGACACCGTATTATCAAGTGCACAAGCTATGTCTGGACGAGAGCGCCTGAAATCACTCATATCCCCAGATTGTGGAGTTCTTAAAATGAACGGGGTTCCTTGAGGTATAAAGTTACCTATAATATGAGGGTTATCCTCTCTAAATCGCTTTAATTGCTCTAAGTCATTACTGTTAAAAGGTAAACTTGCTCGACTTTTCGTATTGAAACATAAATCAAATTGAGACATGACATTTCCTTGTATCTAAAATTAATCCATCAGGCCGCAAAAATAACACACTTGAAATGCTGAAATCAATAATACAGCGTGTTCAGCTATTATTTGTAATGATTGATGTATGTGATAAATAGTATTAATGCAAAGTGATATTCAGTGAATCATCGTTTAATAAAAAACAAGATGCATTTTATTTAAATCACTAACCTCTACTTAATAGCTGCTAAATACGCTAAAATTACAGGCTACTTTTTAGCAATAAGCCCGTAATAAATATGACCTCAGCCGCAAGCCCTAGTACTTTTAACGATCTTGGCCTTATTCCAGAGCTAATTGCTCGATTGTCTGATCTTGAATACACGCAACCTACGCCGATTCAGGCAAAAGCAATCCCAAGTATCTTGGCGGGCAGTGACTTAATTGCGGGGGCAAATACCGGCTCAGGTAAAACAGCAACCTTTGCTTTACCTATGCTACAAACGCTATTTTTAGCGCAAGGTGCTAATAAAGCAGCGGGCAAAGGCAATTTTGTAACAGGACTTATTTTGGTACCTACTCGCGAGCTGGCAGTGCAGGTAGCTGATAGTGTTAAATCGTATTCTGCTAACTTTAATGGCGCCATTAAAACGGTGGCGATATTTGGTGGTGTGTCGGCTAATACCCAGATGCAGGCACTTCGCGGCGGTGCTGATATCATTGTTGCAACCCCTGGGCGCTTGCTCGATTTAATCTCAAGCAATGCGATTAAGCTCGATAAAGTAACAACCTTAGTGCTTGATGAAGCTGACCGCATGTTAAGCCTTGGCTTTACTGAAGAGCTTGCTGAGCTATTAGCGCTTATGCCTGCTAAAAAACAAACCATGTTGTTTTCAGCAACCTTTCCAGAGCAAGTCACACAATTAACGCAAGAGCTGTTAACCAACCCTGTTGAAATACAAGTTCAAAGCAAAGACGAAAGCACCTTAGTACAGCGCGTATTTACGGTTAATAAAGGCGAAAAAACCACGGTTTTAGCGCATTTAATTAAGCAACACAAATGGCGCCAAGCGCTTATTTTTGTAAACGCTAAAAAAGACTGTGAGCACTTAGCGGGTAAGCTTGAAAAGCGCGGCGTGAACGCACAAGTATTCCATGGTGATAAAGGTCAAAGTGAGCGTACTCGCGTAATTGAAAAATTTAAAGCGGGCGAAATAGAAGTACTAATTGCTACCGATATTGCAGCCCGTGGTTTAGATATTGAAAAGCTACCAGTAGTAATTAACTTTAACTTACCGCGCAGCCCCGCTGATTACATGCACCGTATTGGCCGAAGCGGCCGTGCCGGCGAGGTTGGTTTAGCGTTATCGTTAATTGATTATGAAGACTTTCATCACTTTAAAATTATCGAAAAGAAAAACAAACTTCGTTTAGAGCGTGAAGAAGTAACGGGTTTTGCGGTAAACCAAGCAAACCTCGATGCAGCACAAGCACTTAAAAACGATAAGCCAATGGCAAAGCCTGAAGGCACAGGTAAGAAAAAGAAGAAAAAATCCAACCAAGAAGATGATGTATGGAGCGGCTGGCGCCGGAAATAATTTAGTTACCTAAATACTATTAAAAAACCCGTAATTAGCTTAACTAATTACGGGTTTTGCGTTTTATGGCTCTAGCCCAAAATTTTACAACAACACGCTACGAGTTTAATGTTCGTGTTCTTCCTCTTGTGCAATACCTAACCAAGTGATCGCGGCTGGTGGGAATGTAAGTTCTAGTTCACCTTCAATTTCTAAGTCTTCTAGGTGTACTTGCACAACGTGTTGGGCTATTGGGTCGGCTACGTAAGCAAACTGACCATTTTGCGCTACTGTCATACTAAACTTCATGCCTTCAGGCATTGTTGTTACATCTTCTTGTGTAATATCAACTTGACCTGCTAGCTCCCAGTGTATGTGATCGTCGTGCGCATGCGCCTCAAGCACATTTAAAAAGCCTAGGCTGTCTAAAACTAAAAAGTGCTCGCCATTCGCTGAGAAAGAGTAAGAAACAGCGCTTGCGCCATCGGCTAGTTGCCATTCAAATTCTTCCATTTCAGCTTTCGCAGGATTTATACTCACAATCACAGCAGGGCCGCCGCCGTGACCAGACGCAATACCAATAAAGTTGTCACTGTCTTCATGGCCGTATATCGTACCAATGCGCAAGTCACCTACTGCAGCAATATTTGCTACTTTTTCAGCGTGGTATTCGTCATCATGCTGGTGGGCTAATAGCACACCGTCACTACAGCCGAAGGCTACGTAATCATGGTTTTGTGCTGCGCCGTGCAAATCAGGGCATGTTAACTCTAACGTTTGTTCAAGTTCGTATTCGCCATCATGAAAGTGATAAACACCTACCTGATCCGGCAAAATTTTAGCGTTTGATGTACTCTGTGCATCATCGCGGCGAATGGTCGCTAATAGATGCTCTCCACGAGGCTCTGCTACACCGTGCATATTAATATTGTAGCTAATACCAGGTAAGGTCGCTGTTGCGTTTGTTATGTCGTTATCTGTTAACACTTCAACAGACGCAGTTGTGCCTGAGTCTGCATCACCATCATAAAATACCGCTAATTTACCATCGTGCTTTACCAAGTGAGTAGGGCGACTGCCACTGGTTAACTCATAATTACTAAAAGCAGGGCTTTGTTCGTAATCATGAAGGTGTGCGCCGTGATCTTCACGCCATAAGCCACCGTCTATAAAGCCGAGGTAATCTTGAGCGCGGCTAGCAATCACGGCATAACGAAAGTCAGGCGACGACGATAGCGTGTTTGAATCATTAGTAAGAGTGAATGTATCAAGAAGCTCATTGTCGTCTAAGTCGAAAAAGTTCGCTTCGTTGCTATCGCCAGCAAGTATCGCAAGCCTACCTAATGAATCAATAGTGTATTCATCACCGTGGTCGCCACCATCGCCATGATCGTGGCCGTCATCAGGTACTTCTATTGGGTCTTTTTCGACAATGTTTGTTTCTGCATCACCACAAGCGGTGATTAATGTGCTGCTTATTGCCAGTGCAATTAATTTTAATTTGAATAGTTTAGTCATGTTAATTTCCTTTATTTATAATTTTTTAGCGCTTAAAAGTAACCGCGAATACCTAGTGCAAAGCTACGACCTGGACGTGGCGCTATATTCTTTAAAAATGAGCTATGCACGCGCGCTTCTGTGTCTGTTAAGTTAGTGCCTCGTAGATACACAGACACATCTTGATTTAGCACTGATAAGTCATATGAAACGCTGGCATCAAGCATGGTGTAGCCGTTTGTAGCTGTTTCTTCTGGTGCGGTACGGTCTTGCTCTTGATAGCGAGTTACGTGGAGGTGCGCACTCAGCTTATTTGTTTGGTAGCTAAACTCAGTACCAAAACGTAGCGGTGGTGTGCGTGGTAAACCGCCACCGTCTTTAAGGCGTGCACGAACGTAATCTGAGAATAAATCTACTTTAAATTCATTGGTTAACTGCCATGCAAATTGGGCTTCAAAGCCATGCAAAATTACGTCATCTGTTTTAAATAAATAAACAGGGAGTTCAGAAGAGTGGTCGTGTTCGTGGGCGTGATCATGGCCCTCTTCATCACCGTGGTCGTGGCCGCTTTCGGCGAATAGGCCTGTGTCGATTTGGTAATAATAATTGTCGACTTGGTTGTAGAAAGCATTAAGAATGAAACCAATATCACCTTGGGTTTTACGAAACGTTAAATCAACATTGTTTGCTGTTTCTAGGTCAAGCGCTTGCTCAGATAAACCAAAATGGCCGTCTTCATGAATATCAAATAGTGCGCCTACTTCATAAGTACCAGTTCCAATGTGAGGGCCGAATGATAATAGCTCAGACACCGAAGGAGCACGCTCAGAACGAGATACCGACAAGCCTAAGTTGTAACTAGGTGCGAAATCCCACACAACACCTGTTGATAAACTGACAGGAGTGAATTCTTGCTCTACGTCAAATACGCGAGTATTGCCGGCATGTTCTTCATGAGCATGATCGTCATGAACACCGGTGTCATTGTGTGCGTGTGCATCAATGTTAGGTAGTAACACGTTGTCTGCATCAATGGTTACCCGTTCAACTCGGCCACCTAATTGCACTAAAAAGTCACCAAAGTGTTTTTCTTCCATTAGCGCTATAGCAAAGCTTTGTGTTTGTGACGGTGGTGTGAATGCCTCAGAGCCTTGCGCTTCAACATCACTGTGTTTGTAATGAAAGCTCAAACCACCATTCCACTGCGCAAACGGGTTATGCATTAAGTCTACGCGTAACTCATTGGTTTCATTTTCAAACGTGGTACCCACTGCGCCATGTTCAATTTCAGCATGTTCGTAATCTGTAAAACCTGCGCGCAGGTTTACTCTATTAAGCCATTTGTTATCAAGGTTATATTCACCTAGCAACTGCACTTTAGTTTGCTCTAAGTCGGCATATACGCTTTCCTCAGCGCTATTAACATCTTCGCCACCATGGGTGTGGCCTGGAATGCCGTATTGACGATTAAATTGCTCAACAGCTATCCCAACAAAACCTTGGTCCATTAAATAGCTGGCCCCTAGGGTAAATCCGTCAGACTCTTCATTACTATTTGCAACGGTGTAATCGCCACTATGTTCTTCATGGTTATGGTCATTATGGGCAAATTCAGCGGCCACGGGTATTTCATAGTCATCGGCTTCACGCCAGAACGCATCGGCATAAAATGCAAGAGAATCAGTTCCTGTAGTAGCGTTAAACGAGGCTACTTTTTGGTTATCAACAGAGTTGTGCTCAAGGTTCCATTCGCCGCGAGTTGTGCTGTCGGTAGGCACCCGATTATCAACTACATTAACCACACCACCAATGGCGCCGCTGCCATAAAATAATGTGGCAGGGCCACGTAATACTTCGATTTTTTTTGCGGTTGATGCCTCTGATGCAACGGAGTGATCAGGGCCAACGCGAGAAACATCACTGACATCAAGGCCGTTTTGAGTAATTAGAACACGCGGCCCGCTTAAGCCACGAATAATCGGTGTACTGGCTACTTTTGCATGAAAGTTAGTATTAACCCCTGGGAGTTTTTCAAGGCTATCGCCAAGGGTTGCTGCTTGCTGACGTCTTAATTGTTCGCCAGATAACACGCTAACGGGAGACGAGGACTCCATTGCCGACATGTGAATAGGCGTTGCTTCAATATCAATTACTTCGATAGGTGAGCGTTCTAAGTTAAAGGTAATTGACTGGCTTTTATCATCACTAAATGTGATATCTCGATGCAGATGGGCATAACCAGGGGCGGTAATATGAAGCTCTTTTGAACCACTTTTTAAATCAGTTATTACGAACTTACCGCTTGCATCTGTTACTGCTGTTATATCTGAGCCTTCAACTTCTACAGTTGCGTTGGTCACCACTTTACCTTGGTTGTTTAAAACAACACCTTCGATGGTATTTGCAAGCACACTTGCAGGTAATAAAGCAGCTATCAAAACAGCTAATTGAGATTTTCGTGTCATTTGAATTCCTTTGCGAATGTTATATTGTATCAATTGTGCTTGAAATGTTATATTGTATCAATAGTTAATTAGCTAAAAATCATTCAGGGCATACAATTTGGCTACATAACCTATATAAATTCAGTGCTTTAAATATTTATTGTCATTGTTTAGGTGTTGTTCGTGGGGGAGCTGTTTGCTGTAAAGCAAAAGTTAGTTGTTACATTTATTTATCTCTAGTTAATAAATTTTTAGATAAAACCACAGCGGAGGCATTGAGCAACAAGGATGGCAAAGTTAAAACATCAGCCCACTACATTAGAGTGGGTAATATGAATAAGCAGCAATTTAAAGAGATGATGGGCTTTGCGATAAAAAGATGTGAAGCCTCTGAAAAAAATTAACGCCAAAACGTCAGCAGGTATTTGAAATTCTATTGAAAGCAAATAAACCTTTGTCTGCTTATGAGTTAACAGATCAATTTAATAAGCAAATAAATACACCGATTTTGGCAATGTCCGTTTATCGGATATTAGGTTTTTTAGAGTCGGTAGGTCTGGTACATAGATTAAAGTTAGAAAATAAGTTTATACCGTGCAGTCACGTTAATGATGATAGAGAGCATCAACTATCGATGTTTTTAATTTGTAGCTCTTGTAATAAAGCAAGTGAGGTGAAAGACCTTAATAATTCGGTTAAATCTTTGTTTAGGGAACTGAAAATGAAAGGGTTTACGCCAGCAACTTCGCAATTAGAAATCTCAGGTGTTTGTTTTGGGTGCCAGCAAAGTACCGCTAACACAATTAAAAAGAAGGATAAATAATGAAGCTGACTCAAACAACAGCAGATAAGCTTGCCATTGGGCTTTCGTTAATGTGCACGGTACATTGTTTTGCAACACCGGTTATTTTAGCGCTGTTGCCAAGCTTTGCTGTACTACAAATAAATGCTGAACAGTTTCATTTATGGATTCTTGCTGTAGTATTACCAACAAGCTTATTAGCTTTGAGCTTAGGCTGTAAAAAGCACAAACGTATACGTTATATGGCGTGTGGAGTTGTTGGTCTAGTCTTTTTGATAACTGCAGTATTATTAGGCCATGAAGTGGCCGAAAAAACCTTCACTTTAATTGGCTCTGCTTTTATCGCGTTAGCTCATTGGCTTAATTACCAACAGTGTTTTAAAAAGCATGACGAAAAATGCCCGTGTTCAGCAGGTGGATCTGACCAAGTAGCCTAGCAATACAAGGGCTCGATTAGGTATTGGGAATTAATCATTTCAGCTTTTAAGGTTTCTCTATATTTTTGTAGTTAAATAAGGGATATTAAAACTCTTTAATATCCCTTTTCCACTTTACCAATGCTGCAATGAATTCGGGGCCAATACCACAGCAGCCACCAATAATTGTTGCGCCAAGGTTGTGCCATTGCTTGGCAAACGCTACATACTCAGCGGGTGATAAATCGCGGTAACCTTGCGAGCCTTCATTGGCTTTATAGTCGCTGGCTATTGGTGTAAAGCCATTCGCAAAGGCCCCTAAATCAACATTTTTATTCTGCTGTTTTAGCACAGTACTTGTGTCGCGTAGCGCTTGTTCAATGACCTCGGGAATAGAGCAGTTGAAGAATATGCCCGCTATATTATGTTCGAGCAATGCTAAGGTAGCATCGGATACTAATTCACCAGAGCGTAATGTTGCTTGTTCGCTTACTTCATCACTTAAGGTAAATGCGAAATAACATGGTTTGTTTGAATTTTTAAGCACCCTTGCCATTACATGAGCTTCTTCAATACTGGAAATAGTTTCGCCAATCCAAATATCTACATATTCATCTTGTGCTTTATATAGGGTATCTAAAATAGTAAATGCGCGTTCACCTTGGAAAAAATCAGCACGGTACGATCCAAATGCGGGTGGCAATGAACCCGCTACTAGCACGTTTTGTTTAGCGTTTTGAGCCGCTTCTTTTGCAATTACAGCAGCTTGCTGTGCAAGTGCTGCGCCTTGTGCTTGATATAATGCTTCACCTAAATGAAAGGGGACACACGCATAGCTATTTACCGTAATAATTTCTGCCCCTGCATTTATAAAAGCTTCATGTGCTTGAGTTACGCATTGTGGTGCTTCTATTAGAGCTTGCGCACTCCAAAGTGGCTGTGAAAACGGCGCGCCCATGCGTTTAAGTTCACGGCCCATGCCGCCATCTAATATTGTTAACCTGCTCATAATGGACTTCTAAACGTCTAAATATTTAAGGTTATTCAAACATATTTTTTGACAATTCATAATGAAACTTCATCAGGTTGAGTATGAAAAAAGTTCAACATGCTTTAAACAGGCACAAAAAAAGCGACTACCCAGTGAGGTGTCGCTGTTCTTTTTATAAGTAAGCTATTACTTATAAAACGCTTCTACAGTGCCTTTTACTTTCATAAGTAATGGCTGACCGCGACGGTCTAGCGCTTTAGGCGCTGCTACTTTAATCCAACCTTCGCTGATGCAGTATTCTTCAACGTCAAAACGCTCTTTACCGTTAAGAGTAATACCGATTTCATGTTCAAATACTTCTTCTACATAAAATTTGCTACGTGGGTTAATAGACAGTTGATTAGGTAATTCTGGTTTGTTTGTATCAGTCATAATAGTGATCTGCGTTGAATTAATTATGCGCTATTGTAGGCAATAGCAGGCTTATGCTCAAGCAAGAGATCAATAAACTAAGCGGCTTTATTATATTTATATTGTGATGTGCTTTTATAGGGCTGTTACATATATTATGAGAAGGGTTAAACAGTCGATGGAAATACAAAAGAGGTTTTATTGATATAAAATTTGGCTGTCACCTTCTTGTCATTAAAATTACCTTTATTAGTAACATCTATTTCCTATAGTGCAGCGGTTGATGTTTTTGAGTTCACACTTTTTAAAATAACCACTACATAACAGGAATTAGGATGAAAATTAAAAAAGTCGCTGCGGCGGTTGGGCTAACATTTATGTTAAGCGCTGCTAGCCATGCAAATGTACTACCACAAAGCCAAATAAATAATAACTGGTATACAAATGCACAAACTACGTTAGCTACTAAAAACACCCAAGCACAAAGTGCACAAGTTACAAAAGCAAAAAACGTGATTTTATTTGTTGGTGACGGCATGGGTATTTCTACCCTAACGGCAGCGCGAATTTTAAAAGGCCAACGAGCAGGCAACCCAGGTGAAGAAGGCTATTTAAGTTTTGAAGAATTTCCATATTCTGCACAAGTTAAAACCTACAACGTAGATGCACAAACTCCCGATTCTGCAGGCACAATGACAGCGATGATCTCAGGTGTTAAAACTGATGTAGGCGTGATTGGTGTAGACGAAGACATTGAACGCGGTGTGTGCTCAACAGTTGCAGGAAACGAGCTTTTAACAGCAACAGAACTGGCTGAAATTAAAGGCCTAGCAACAGGTGTTATTTCTACCGCACGTATTACTCATGCAACGCCAGCGGCAACGTATGCTAAATCGGCAGATCGTAACTGGGAAGATATCTCAGATATGCCCGAGGGCTCAGAAGGCTGTGAAGATATTGCCTCACAGCTAGTTAACTTTGAAAAAAATCTAGAAGCGCGCTTTGTAGGTATTGATGTAGACGGCCTTGATTTTGTAATGGGCGGCGGTCGTCGTCACTTTTTACCAAAAGATGCTGCGGCTAATTCAAGTGACGCAGTGAGCGCTGTTGAAGGTGATCGTACTGATGAGCGCAATCTTGTAACTGAGTGGCAAACACAATATCCAAATGCAACGTACGTTATGGACCAAGCTGGGTTTGATGCTATTGCTGACGATGTAACCCAAGTATTTGGTTTATTTAACGAATCGCACATGCAATACGAAGCCGACCGCAGTAATGACGTGGCAGGGGAGCCTTCACTTACCGACATGACGACTAAAGCGATTGATGTACTGGGTAAAAACGAAAATGGCTTTTTCTTAACGGTTGAGTCGGGCCGAATTGACCACGCACATCATGCGGGTAACGCTTACAACGCACTTAACGACACCATTGAATTTGCCAATGCAGTGCAAGCGGCAATCGATAATACCAACCCAGAAGAAACCCTTATTTTAGTCACTGCCGATCACAGTCACGTATTTACTATTGCTGGTTACCCTAAACGCGGTAACCCAATTTTAGGTCAAGTAGTTGCTGTAGGCCAAACAGTGCCAAGCCTTGCCGCCGACGATATGCCATACACCACGGTAGGTTATGCAAATGGACTGGGTTTTAGAGACTTAGGTGATGAAACTGATGCCGATGCAGCGTACTTAAGCGGCCCAGTCGCTGGGCGTGTTGAGCTAAACGGCGTTGATACAACAACCCCTGGTTTTCACCAAGAAACAACCGTACCACTAGGCTCTGAAACGCATGCTGGTGAAGATATTTCATTGCACGCTAAAGGCCCTGGTGCACAACTTGCTCAAGGTGTAATTGAGCAAAACGTTGTATTTCATCTAATTAACCAAGCACTTGAATTAACTCAGCAATAATGGCGGCGAATATGAAAAAATTAACAGTACTTTCTTTAGCAGTAATGGTCGCGCTAGCGGGTTGTTCAAGTGATGACGATAAAAGTAATAACAACATTATCGCAGTAGATAACGCAATAGCTGTGGGCTCAGCGCAATGTATTAATGGCGGTGTAGAAACGCAAGTGGGCGTAGATACTAACGAAAATGGCCAGCTAGATAGCGACGAAGTTAACTCATCTAACCTAGTGTGTAATGCGCCGGCAACGTCGTTAACTACAGATCAATTAGCTAACCTTACAGGTAACGCATGGTATAGCGACGCGCAAACTAAGTTAGCAGCAACGCAGCAAGCTAATACCGAGGTGGTTACTGAGTCGGGTAAGGCTAAAAACGTGATTTTATTTGTAGGCGACGGCATGGGTATTTCTACCGTTACGGCTGCACGTATTTTAGCTGGCCAGCTTGAGGGCGGCATGGGTGAAGATTATCAACTTAGCTTTGAAACCATGCCTTACTCAGGCTTTGTTAAAACTTATAATGTAGATGCACAAACCCCCGACTCTGCAGGCACAATGACGGCTATGGTGTCAGGTGTTAAAACCGATGTAGGCGTCATTGGTGTAGACGAAGATATTGAGCGCGGCAACTGTTCAACCGTTGCCGGTAACGAACTGGTGTCTTCGCTTGAGCTTGCCGAAATTGCAGGTAAAGCAACCGGCCTTATTTCAACGGCGCGCATTACCCATGCAACGCCAGCGGCAACGTATGCTAAATCGGCTGATCGTAACTGGGAAGATAACTCAGATATGCCAGCAGGTTCAGATGCTTGTGAAGACATTGCATCGCAGCTTGTTAACTTTGAAGCCAACCTAGAAGCACGTTTTGCAGGTATTGATGTAGATGGCATAGACGTAGTAATGGGGGGCGGTCGTCGTCACTTTTTACCAAAAGATGCCGCGGCTAATTCAAGTGATGCAATGAGCGCGGTTGAAGGGGATCGTACAGATGGCCGTAACTTAGTTACCGAATGGCAAACAACTTATCCTAACGGCAACTATGTAATGGATCAAACTGGTTTTGATGCCATTAGCGACGATGCAACAAAGGTATTTGGCTTATTTAACGAATCCCACATGCAATACGAAGCCGACCGCGCAAACGATGTAGCGGGCGAGCCTTCGCTTTCGCAAATGACCGAAAAAGCAATTAACGTGCTTGATAACAACGATAAGGGCTTTTTCTTATCGATAGAAGCGGGACGAATAGACCACGCGCACCACGCAGGCAATGCATATAACGCGCTTAACGATACTATTGAATTTGCTAAAGCCGTTAAAGTGGCGATGGACAGTACTAACCCAGAAGAAACATTAATTGTGGTCACAGCCGATCATAGTCATGTGTTTACCATTGCAGGTTATCCTAAGCGTGGTAACCCAATATTGGGTAAAGTGGTTGGTGTAGGCCAAACCGAGCCAAGCCTTGCCGCCGACGATATGCCTTATACCACCGTAGGTTATACCAATGGTTTAGGTTACAGAGACTTAGGCAATGAAACTAATGCTGACGCCTCTTACTTAGCTGGACCTGTTACAGGACGTGTTGATTTAACAAATGTTGATACAACAACACCAGGTTTTCACCAAGAGTCATTAGTACCTCTTAGTTCAGAAACCCACGCGGGTGAAGATGTAGGTGTATACGCAATGGGTCCTGGCGCTCATTTAGTAACAGGCACTAATGAGCAAAGCTTTTTATTCCATGTAATGGACTTTGCAGCAGATTTTGTAAAAGCGGCGGATGAAAAAGTAGCGCAATAAATCAACTAGCTAAACAAACAGCCCGCATTATGTTGCGGGCTTTTTTGTGTCATACAAATGCCATTATTAAGCGTTATTTTAGAGTCATAAAGTAATGTTTATCTAAGAGATTACCCCAATGAAAAAGCTATTATTTATATTCTCAGCACTGGCCAGCACGAGTGCGCTCGCCCAGCAGTGCGACATTGATGCTGCGCAACTAAAAGCCGACTATAAAATTACCAATCAGCACAAATCGCAGCACAGCACCCAGTCACTTACTCTTTGGCGAAACAATCAGCAGGTGGCGCATCAAAGTGAAACACTAACCGAGCTTTGGCAGCAGCTAAGTAATAACCAGCTTCGTCCTATTCGTTACTTTAATGCCGAACAACGCGGTATTGAGTACCAACCATCGGAGGTACGTGGAGTGCAAAATTGGAGTGCTAAAAGTCAGCTGGTGGATAACCATTTAATTGCAAAAATGACCCTAGTCAGTTCACAAGGTGAGGGTTGTAATGAGGTAAAAAATTACGTGCTTAATGAGGGCGATAACCAATTTAAGCTGGCTTTTCTCCCGCAAGCAAAATTAGTTAAAACTTTTAGTGTGACCAATAAAAAAAGTGATACTCAAACCTTGCTTAGCTTAAATGATGTAAACAGTGATACACCTGCAATTAAGGCTCAGTTTGCAAAATGGGATAACTTTCAAACCACCGATTACGCGGATATTGGCGATAACGAAAGCGATCCATTTTTAGCTAAAATGATTAATCTTGGCTTTATAGAGCACGGCGCCACCGGTTTTTATAACCAGCAAGGTGAGGCTATTCAAGGTGGGCATCATCATTAGCGTTTTTTGGCTTAACCGTGTTTTCGGTTAAGCCATTTTCATAGTCGTTGGCATCACAGGTATTTAAGTCTTGTCGTGCTTGTTTGTCTTGTTGTAATACTTGCTTTAAATCTTCCATACGTTGGCGTACGGCTACGCCATAACTGGCATCATCACCCCATAACTCGGCTAGTTGCAATACGGCAGCACGGTCGTGATCTCTAAATAACTTACCAGCACGCTCAGCATCTTCTTTACTATTACCAAGCAATTGCAATGATTCTATGGCTAAGTTTATGGCTGAGTCGACGGTTTCGCGGTTAAACGCATCTACTTTTAAATTAAGTAATTGATATGCATGGCGGCGATCTATGGCACGCGCTACTATTTTTAATTGTGGGTAGTTTTTATGCGCCAGCTTAATAATCTCAATAGTTTTATCAGGGTTATCAATTGCTACTACCAACATTTGTGCTGTGTGCGCGCCTGCGGCTTCAAGCAGTTCTTGGCGTGCCGCATCACCATAAAATACGGTATTACCAAAGCGGCGCAGCAGTTCTATTTGGCTTGGGCTGTGATCAAGTACGGTAATTTCGTAGCCTTGCGCATGTAATAAACGCCCCATTATTTGTCCAAAACGACCGTATCCGGCAATGATCACATGTTTGGCTGTGCTTATTTGTTCTGGTTTATCAAACTCAGGTGCCGTGGTGCTATAGTTGCGCTTTTGAATTTGCTCATACAGCATAAGCAGTAAAGGTGCTATTAGCATGGAAACGGCAACCACAAGGGTAACTAAATTAGTTTGCTCTGGGGTTAAAATACTCAAGGTGGTTGTTACACTAAGCAGCACAAAGGCAAACTCGCCGCCCTGAGCAAGGGCTAAGGTAAATAGAAGTTGTTGTTTACGGCTAATATTAAAAGCAATTGCCAAGGCAAATAAAATACAGGCTTTAATGGTAATTAATAACACCACTAATGCAATCACGGTACTGAATTGGTTAAATAGCAATTCAAAATTAATTGATGCGCCAACCGTGATAAAAAATAATCCCAGTAATAAGCCTTTAAAGGGCTCTATATCGGCTTCTAGCTCGTGTCTAAATTCACTTTCGGCCAATACAACACCGGCTAAAAAAGTACCGAGTGCGGGCGATAACCCAATACTTTGCATCACCAGCGAAATAGCCACCACTAAAAACAATGCAAAAATAGTGAATATTTCACGCATGTGGGTTTGTGCTATGTATCTAAATAATGGTGCCGAAACATATTTACCGCCAGCAATGATAGCGGCAATAACAGCAACAGAAACCCCTACTTGCTGCCAAATAGGCCAGCTAGCAATGATGGAGTCGTTAATGTCTTTTGAGTTACCTTGTGGTGCAAAAGCGAGTAGCGGAAGTAGCGCTAAAATAGGAATAATCGCAATATCTTGAAATAATAAAACCGAAAATGCATTTTGCCCAGCTTCTTGTTTTAGCCAGCCTTTTTCTTCAAGGCTTTGCAGCACAATAGCAGTTGAAGACAGCGCGAGCATTAAACCAATAGCTAAAGCCGTTTGCCAATGCATGGCAAAAAACCAATAACAAAAGGCAAAAATAGCCGCTGCACTTAGTACCACCTGTAATCCGCCAAGCCCTAATATTGAGTGGCGCAGAGTCCACAAACGCGAAGGTTGCAGTTCAAGGCCAACTAAAAATAACATCATCACAACGCCAAATTCGGCAAAGTGCATTACATCAGTTTGGTCGCCTACGACACCTAATGCATATGGGCCTATCAAAATGCCTGCAATTAAATAACCTAGCACAGAGCCAAGTCCAAGTCGTTTTGCTATGGGAACTGCAACAATGGCAGCAGCTAAGTAAATTAAAGCTATTTCTAACACGTGCTTACCTTATTAACGTTGAGATAAATAGCATGGCTTAGGTGCGTATAAAATACAATGAGTTATGTGGATATATGCTGTTATTTGTTGTGTGCGTTTTAAAAACGCACACAACAAGGCTAAATATTACATATGTTTATAATAGCTGATCTTGGATCGTCAGACGCTGAATAAAAAATAGTAATAGGCCAATTATAAGTGTTCTCAACGTTGCTTTCGGTTACCGTCACCTCAAATTTAGCAGTTGCTGGTAGGTCTATAAGCAGTTCGCTATCTAGGTAGGTGCTTCCTGATTTTTGCAAAACGAGTGCCTGAGTTTGGTTAAATTGATATTCAAAACGTGCAGAGGCTAGCAGTGTTTCGGTCATGTTAAAGTTTACGTTAATGGTATCTGGCCCGGTAAACTCAGGACATACAAATACGGTAACCTCCACGCTTTGAAATACGGGTAAACTGTTTTGTTCTAAGTCTATCGTAAAGTTATTTTGGGTAATTGCGGGAGAGTTATAGATGGCATTAGCAAGGCGCGGATCGTTGCTGGTTATAGTAATGTTTTCACCTTCAGCTAAGTTAAGTGTTTCGTTAAACTGACCTGCGCTATTTGTGGTGTACGGCACATTGTTAATTGTGAGTTTGGCATTACTAATTGCGGTTCGTTGCACGTTGGTAATTTGCCCTTTTATGTTGCCCGTTATTTGCGATGAATTAGTAGCTGTAACCGAAAACTGAGTAATGGCTTGGTAGTTGTCAGCATCAGTTACCGTGAAAGTTAAGATATAGTTACCAGTTAGATCGGGTGTTAATTCGGTTATGTTTTGGTTGGTGCTACTTAAACTAGCAGATGAACCTGTTGGTGTAGAGAGCTCCCATTCATAGCTAAGCGCGGTGCCCTCTGGATCATAGCTTTGGCTTGCATCAAAGTTAACGGTGCTACCAACGGTGCTGTAGCGAGCTTTATCACCGGTATGAATAATAACGGGCTTGGCGTTTTGTGTAACATTAATAGTGAGTGTTTGTGTGTCTGAAAACTGCTCACCATCATTGGTTTTAAGTGAAACAACAACTTGCCCTTCTGCTGGCGCGCTAAGCGTGGGGGCTGAGCTACTTGTACTGCTTAATACAGCTTGATTTGACGACGAAACTATTTCCCAATGGTAACTTAAAACTGCGCCTTCGGGGTCGTAACTGGCTGAGGCATCTAAAGTAACTTGCTCATTAACACTAATTGAAGACTTGTAACTTACTAGAGTAACTGGTTTTTTATTATCCTTTGTATGCAGCACCGAGGTTACTTGTGGTGAGCTGAGTTCACCGTCAGATAAAACTAGGGTAACAACGTAATCGCCTTCAACATCAGCAGTAAGCGAAGGGGTAGCCGATGTGCTTTGCTGTAATTGCGCAGTGCTACTTTCAGGTTTTGCTTGCAGTTGCCAGTTGTAAATTAGAGGGTCGCTATCGGGGTCGCTACATTGTAGGCATTGTAGGGTAGTTAATGTATTTAAGGTTATATCAGTTTGCTCTGCAAGAACGGCAATAGGCGCTTTGTTTTCGGTGGTAACGCTTAAGGTTACTTGCGCGGTATCACTTAGATTACCTTCATCGGTTACGCTTAGGGAGATTGTGTACTCACCCAATTCATTCGATGCAAAGCCTGCATTTTTGGCAATTGCATTCGATAAGCTTGGGTCGCTGTTCTCAGGCTTAGAGGTTATTGCCCATTGATAACTTAGCGTGTCGTTTGCATCTGGATCGGTACTTTGTTCACCATTTAATGTTACGAGTTGGTTGGGTGAAAGTGTACTGTTTTGAACTGAAATAACAGCGTTTGGCGCAGAATTTACAGCAAGCTGCTCACTTTTTATAAGTACGTTACTATTAGCGGTATCACCAATTGAGTTAGTAATAGTTAATTTAACGCTGTATTCGCCTAGTTTATCAGCAACAAATTGGCTGTTAACGCGGGTGCTATTTTCAAGTTGTGCAGCGCTTGATGTAGGTGTTTTGATAAATTGCCATTGGTAGCTATTAATTACCGCATTAATAGCGGTGCTTTGTGCTGCTGTTAATTTAACTACATCACCTTGTTTTACGGTTTGTGTGCTGCCTGCGTTTGCAATGAGCTGTGCGTTTGAGGTAACGGTAATTTGTTTGCTTACTACCGAGCTTGAAATTTTGCCGTCGTTCACAATCAGCTTTAAGGTGTAATTTTGCGCTTGTGCTACCGAAAACGTCACAGTGCGTTGGTTGTTAGTATTAAGCGGTATGTTTTTTTGCTCGTCTGCGCTAAGGAGTTGCCACTGGTATGTGAGTGTATCGCCGTCAGGATCGCTACTATTTGCAGCACTAAAAGTAATGGGTGTATTGGTTTTATATTCTGATTGTTCAGTGCCAATAACAGCCACTGGTTGTGCATTTGTGCTAACTGGGGGAGTGACTTGCTTAGTTTCAGAGCTGCCTGAACCACCACACCCGAGAAGTGTGAGTAAAGTGGGTAATATAATTAAAAGTATCCGTTTCATATTAATATCCTTATAAAATTAAACATTAATATGTACCTAAAAAAGAAATAAAGCAAAAAAAAACAAAGTTTTTTGTCGCTCTTTAGTGATTTGGTTTTTAGTTACTGGTTTAGTTAAGTAAACGCGCTTATTGCGTGTAAAAAATCAACCGAAAACCCACTTAAGTGAACGCATTACTGTTATGGTATCGTTTATATATCGAGCCATATTTTTATTACAGGAATAACCTTTTCTTTATGATTTCGCTAAATAATGTATTTTTTACTCGCCAAGATGGTGGCTTGAAACGACAAATAATTAATGATTTATCGTTAACTATTTTACCCGCTGCACACATTGCCTTACTAGGTGATAGTGGCTCGGGCAAAACAACATTATTAAATTTATTAGCCGGTTTACTGTCTCCAGATGCTGGAACTATTACGGTTAATGAGCAAAAAATTAGTGAATTGAGTGCTAATGAGCTTGCGCTTTATCGGCGTAAAATAGGTATTATTTTTCAGCATTACCAA
Source organism: Pseudoalteromonas sp. S1609 (assembly GCF_005887255.1). GTDB lineage: Bacteria > Pseudomonadota > Gammaproteobacteria > Enterobacterales > Alteromonadaceae > Pseudoalteromonas. The sequence continues at coordinate 40,124 of NZ_PNDJ01000056.1, forward strand.
TTACTCAGCCCGTTAAATGTAAAAGACAACATATGCTTTCAAGCAAGGCTTAATGGGTTATCGCCTAGCGACGATGAAGTAAATACGATGGCTAAAAAACTGGGTTTAGAAGGCAAGCTTACAGCAATGCCTGAGCAACTCTCTGGTGGGGAGCAACAACGAGTGGGCATAGGCCGTGCGCTATTAAATAAGCCTAAGTTATTATTGGCTGATGAACCTACGGGTAACCTTGATGCCGCTCGTTCACTCGATATAGTTAGGCTATTAAAAAGCCTGTGCGAAGAGCAGCAAATAATACTTATTATGGTCACTCATAGTCAGCGATTGGCCGACCAGTTTACTACGCAATTGTTTTTAAAAGATGGCCAAATTAATGGCTGAGCTTAAACTTATATTAATAACGTATATGCAGTTTTATCGCCGCCATGTAGGGCTGTTATTACTGTTTTTTATTGGCTTTAGTTTGGGCGCGGCGCTACTTACTGCAATACAGGGCTTAAATTTAGAGGCCGGTAAGCGCTATCAACAAACCACAGCACTAATTGCAAACCCAGTGACGCATTTTGTACGTCCTGTGCTAGGTGAAAACAGGTTGCCCAACAGTATGTGGTCGCGTATTAGGGCGGCTGGCTTTACGCAGGTTCAACCGGTTTTAGAGGGCGTAATTGAAACCAATGAGCAGCAAAAGCTCGCGCTTAGGGGCGTCAATTTATTGCAGTGGCTTACAGAAAATACCGGCGGCTCAGCATCAACAACCAACAAGCGTTATTCTGGGTTTGAACAGTTACTAAATACTGTTTATATCGATCCTAAATTAATACAGCGGCTAAATTTAAAAAACAGCCGTATTAATATAAACATGGGTGATGTCACACGCACTTTAGCTGTAAGCGAATTACAAGGTTTAGGCATGACCATGCTGGTGGACATTAGCCTTGCTGATAAATTACTGCGCGCAAATGGGGTAATTAGTTACTTTGAAGTAAGTGGCTTAAATAATAAACAAGCAGCCCAGTTAAAGGTATTATTAGGCGAGCAAGCACGCCTTGAAGCTGCGCAAGAGCAGGCTTTTGATGCGCTCTCTGAGGCTTTTTTCTTTAATTTACAAGCGCTGGCTTTGTTAGGTTATGTGGTGGGTGCGTTTTTAAGTTTTAATGCAATTAAACTTGCGTACAATGCGCGCGCTCACTTACAGCAGCAAATGTGGGTGCTGGGTTGTCAACGGTCGGCGTTAATTAAAGCGCTGGTTATTGAATTAACGGTGCTTAGTTTTTTTGCTGCGTTATTAGGTGCGTTACTAGGCGCGGCACTGGCAAACACCTTAGTTATGGATGTATCGGCGACTCTGAGAGGGCTCTACCAGCTAGACAGAAGCTTTGTAGTAAGCCTTGATAGCAGCATGATTGCTAGCGGCTTTTCACTTAATGTTGTTGTTTTGTTGGGGTTTTTGGCCAGCCAATCGGCTCGATTAAGTACTTTTTGCGCGCGTATTAAATGGCTAATGTTTGCGTTAGCTATTTTTGCAGCCAGCTACTTAGCGTTAACGGCAAATACCAAAATAAGTGCCTTATTGCTGTGTGTTTGTGTGCTACTCCTCTTTTTTGTAATTACACCACCGGTAGTTAAAGCCGTTTTTAAACTGCCATGGCCAACACAAAACCCGATTATTCAGTGGTTAAAAGCCGACAGCCTAGTGCAGTTACCTGCATTACTAAGCTCTGTACTCGCTATTTTAATGGCGATGGGAGCCGCCGTAGGTATGCAAATTATGGTTGGCAGTTTTAGCGACACCTTAGATACACACCTTGAAAAACGCCTAAGCGCTGATTTATACGTAAGGCCCGATCAAAACATTCAAGCGTTAGGGGCTAAGTTGCGTGAACTCCCTGAGGTCGAAAAAGTAGGCGTATATTGGTCAGCTAAAAGTGAGCTTAAAGCACCTAAAAATACGATAGCTGTTGATGTTATGGCATTTGGTGCAACAGCCAGCTACAACCAACACCTTACTTTGTTAAACAATAAAGCACCTACATCTGCTGCAGTATTTGAAAAGAACAAAAACGGGGTTGTGGGTTGCTTAGTGAACGAACCCGCCTTGCTGCAGTATTCGCTTAAAGTAGGTGATGTAATAACCCTAAAACAGCATATTAATACACTAACGTGCCAAGTACGTGCTGCCTATTTTGATTACGGCGAGCAAGGGTTAAATGTTGTTGTAACAACTAATGCATTATTGAATAGCAGCTTAAATTACACCGAGTATGGTTTATCGCTTTGGTTAAAGCCCTATAGTGACGTTGACGCCATAGCCGAATATATTCAAAAACAGCACCAATTAGATAGCCAACAAGTCATTGCTAATCAGCAGTTTAAACGCTTTGCAAAACAGCTATTTGGTAAAACTTTTTATGTTACTCAGGCGCTTAATATATTTATTATGCTGATTGCATTATTTGGCATGTGGGTAAGCTTTTTAACTTTAGGGCGAGGGCAATTACAGCCCATGGCGGTATTACAAACGCTGGGTGTCACACAACAGCAATTATTGGGAGCAAAAGTACTGCAAGCTGCACTTATTATTTTAACCACCTTGTTATTAGCTATACCATTGGGGCTTAGCCTTGGATGGGTACTATTAACTTACGTCATGCCAATTGCCTTTGGTTGGACCATGGCCATGACCGTTAATTGGCTACAGTTAGGTGGCTTTACGGTGCTTATGTTTATGTTAGCTTTATTTGTGAGCGCGTTACCGCTGATAAAATTAACGCGAAGCGCCGTTGCCGATAATGTTGCCAAGCTATAGGACTTACATGAATAGACTAAAAGCAGCTGTTACCTTTATTTTTATTGGCGCATTAAGCGCGTGCCAGCCCGAAGCAGAGCAAGTAAATCAAGATAAACCAATGCATAGCGGGTTTGCACAACAATTTGGTGAACCTGTAAACAAAAATCAAGGATTGAGCTTTCCACGTGATCATGGGGCGCATCATCAACAAGGAATTGAATGGTGGTACGTGACTGCTAATTTAAAGGCAGATAATGGCGACACCTTTGGTGTGCAATGGACTTTATTTAGGCTCTCGGTTGATGAGCAAAGCACACAAACAGAACCATCACCTTGGTGGAATGGGCAGCTTTACTTTGCTCACTTTGCAATACAAACCGATTCACAGCATCAAGCGTTCGAAAAATATGGCCGATTGGGGCAAGTAAATATAACAGCGCAGCCATTTGAAGCTCGCCTAGATGATTGGCAGTTAGCAAGTAAGGATGCAACATTTTTACCGCTCAGTTTAAAGGCGCAGCAGGAAAATTACAGTGCTAACCTGGTGCTGGCTAATAGCCCACTTGTAAAACATGGCGAGCAAGGTTATAGCCAAAAAACCCACCAGGGGCATGCCTCTTACTATTACAGCTATCCGTTTTTACACGCACAAGGCGACATCACATTTGCGGGTAAAACTTTTAAAGTAACTGGAGATGCTTGGTTAGACAGAGAGTGGTCTTCGGCGCTAATCGATCCTACCCAAAATGGTTGGGACTGGTTTAGCATTCAGGCTGATGATAAAAAACTGGGGGGCTTAATGGCATTTTGTATTCGTAATGGTCAACAAAGTTATGACTACTGCAGTGCATCGCACATTACGCAAAGTGGAATTGTGCGCGCCATTGCAAGTGACGACGTGACCTTACAGGTATTAAAAACATCTGAGCTTACAGCCCAAACAACGCCCAGTAGTAAAACCTACCCAGTTAAGTGGCACCTCAAGGTTAAAGGGTTTGAGCCAATTATAATTGAAGCACGTAACCCCGATTCACGAAATCAATTGAGCATTCCCTACTGGGAGGGGCGAATTAAAACTCAAGGCGGTTTTAAAGGTAAAGGTTATGCAGAACTAGTTGGTTATTAGCGGGCTATAAAATGGCTTTCAAAAAGAAATGCACTTAAGCCAAGGTTAAGTGCATTTTATTAAGGGCTCAGTATATTAGTCTAGCTTTACTGAACCAGAGATATTATCGATGCTAACATCGCCAGAGCCTGCTTCTGTAATTGTTAGCCCTTTAGCATGATTAACGCGAATATCGCCAGAGCCATCTTCAATGGTAACGCTTGCATCAACATGTTCAATGGTTAAGTCGCCCGAGTTATCTTCAACGTCGACAGCGCCATTAATATGTTGTATTGCTATGCTTCCCGACCCGTCTTCAACAGTTAATGTACCACGTACATTGCTTACATTCATATCGCCTGAGCCATCATCAATATTTGCATTGCCATTAACGTTATTAATAGTAATGCTGCCCGAACCATCGTTAAGATCTAGATTGCCAGTGATGCTTTGAAGAGAAATATCGCCCGAGCCGTCGTCTATGTTTAGGTTTTTAGCGCCATTGATTGATAAGCTGCCAGAGCCATCTTTTACATCAATATTATTTTTCATGGCGTTAATAGTTATGTCGCCTGAGCCATCATCAATATCTAGCTCAAGATTGTTAGGGACGGTGACCACTAAATTAATGCTTGGCGATTGGCCGTTGTAAAAGCTAATACCATTATTACTTGTATTTTGGGCAACAAGCTTTGCTTTAGTGCCACTTTGATCGAGTGTGAGTTCGTATTCGTCGTCAATATCGGCTGTGTAAATAGTGGCGTCAACATTAATACTGGTTGCTGTTGATGAGCCCATTATTTTAAGTGAACCTGCGCCGCTTAGTACGTCTAGGTATTCAAGATTATTGCTAGGTAGTGTTAGTTGTTGTGTTTGTTTTACCGACGCAACGCTTGGTGAAATATGAAACACGCAGCCACTTAATAATAAAATACCGCTAATTAGTGAAAGTGGTTTAACAGCGTTAGTTACTGTTGATGAGCTCATGGTTAGTCCTTTTAGTGTGATGTTATTATTTAATATAACAAGACTAGAGCAAAAATGGGGCCTAAATTTAAGTATTTGTTTTATAATGAATTTATTTTTTTGCTAAAAATTAAAAGACTAATTAGTGGTTAAAATTACTAACTATTAATAAAAAGGATGCATAGCGCATCCTTTTTGTTTTAACGACTGGTTTTAATTATACAAATTAAAAGCTGTAGGTAATGTTACCGTATAAAAAGCGGCCATCTAAACTGTACGGTGTATAGGGTGTGTACGGAAATATTTGGCTAAAGGTAGAGTAACCAATGTTATCGACCGTAGCTTGCGGGTATTGGTCAAATAAGTTATTGGCACCCAGTGCAAATTTCCACTCATCGTTAGGGCGATACGCAACTTCTAAATCGGTTATCCATTTAGCGTCTAGGTATTCATCGCGATCGGCGGTAGTAGAAATATCGGCAACTTCACCATAACGCGTTGCACGCAAAGTTGTTTGCCATTCGTTAAAGTTCCACACTGCCGACAGGTTCCATTTGTTGTCTGGAGTACCTTCTTCAAAACGACCTACTTCACGGCGTGCAAATACAACATAGTCGTCACCTAATGAGTTTAATTGCTCAGGGTTATCGTCAACGTGTGTTACTTCGGTGTCGTTAAAGTTAGCTGCCGCGTTTAATCGCACGTCGCCAAAGTTATCTAACTGTAGTAGGTAAGTTGCAACAATGTCTACGCCTTGCGTGCGTGAGTCGATTGCGTTGGTAAAGTAGCGTACGCTTTCGGTATTTAACTCACCAGCATCCGTTAAAATTTGTTGTACTGCGGCACCGCTTAAGTTTTCAGAGAGCACAATACGGTCATCAATATCAATACGGTAGGCGTCAACCGTTAAGCTAAAGTTACCTTGGGTGTATACAAAGCCAGCTGTTAAATTAACTGAGTCTTCAGCGTCTAACTGTTTTGCGCCAAGGGCTTGTGCTGCTGGTGCATCTGTTGGGAATAGGCCCACTTCAAACGCTTGGTTGTTCTCAAGTACCGTAGAAATTTGACGATACGAGCTTTGTGCAAGTGATGGCGCACGGAAACCTGTGCTAATTGCCCCACGTAGCGATAGGTTTTCGTTTACGCTGTAACGAGTTGCAAGCTTTGAGGTAAAGGTGTTGCCAAAGTCGCTGTAATCTTCGTAGCGGCTAGCTAAAACCATGTTCCAGTTTTCGGTTAGGTAGGTGTCAAACTCAACAAATAGTGCAACGTTATGACGGCTTTCATCGGTTACGCTTTCTGGGCCAAAACCCGAAAGTACTTGTGCGCCACCGGCTGCAATTGAGTTGCCATTGCTATCAAGTGCAGTAATGTATGAGGCTTCTTCACCTTGTTCTATTTTATAACTTTCGTGGCGGTATTCAGCACCTAGAGTAAAAAATACGTCGTCAGGTAACCCTAAATCAAGGGTTGTGCTTGCATCACCATTGACTATAAATTGGTCATAAACTAGTGCGCCGTTATCAAATTCGGTGGGGCTGGTAGCACCTAAAGACGTATTTAAGCTATTCACAACACCAAATGCAAAGTCGTTGCGGCCATAGTTGGTACTTACATCCCATGTCCAGTCACCCGTTTCACCTTCTAGACCTAAGGCAAATGAGTAGTCTTCAACATCGGTTTCAATTTGCGGTAAAAAGCCATCTGGGTAGAGTGCTAATACGTTACGGCTGTCTTGTGCACGGCGGTAAAAGCCACCTGAGTTACCTTCTCGTTTTGAGTAGCTACCAAAAGAATACAGGTTTAGGCTGTTATCTAGCTCGTAACCCATATTGTAAAATAAAGCGTAATCTTCAAGGTCTGCTTTACCAAAGCGATGGTTGTAACGGTCAATAGTAAATTCGCGCGGGTCTAGGCTGCCATCGTCAAGGCGGCTGTATTGTTCACGAGGGTCAAAACCAGAGCGTTGTGTTGGGCTGTTATCGCGGTATTCAATCGATACGTTTACAAAGCCGCTGTCTGATAATGCAAATCCAGAGTTAGCGCTAATTGTGCGTGTGGCGCCATCGCTAATTTCGCGGTCATCACCCTGGTTAAATGCAAGGTCACCGTTTGCATCTGCGTAGGCGCTTTCTAAGTTAGGTGCGCCCGCCATTTGTGTGTCGTATTCACCATAGGTTACGCTTACACTGCCGCCTTCAGAGGCGTCTTTTAAAACAATATTAATCACCCCGGCAATGGCATCTGAGCCGTATTGCGCTGCGGCACCGTCGCGTAGTACTTCTACGCGCTTAATGGCTGATGTAGGGATCATGTTTAAATCTACCGCGGTAGAGCCTCTGCCTACAACACCTGCTAAGTTTAAAAGCGCACCAGAGTGACGACGTTTACCATTTATAAGCACTAAAGTGTGATCGGGCGCTAAGCCGCGCAGTACAGCAGGTTTTGCGTGATCTGTTCCATCACCTAAAGTGGCGCTTGGAAAGTTAAAGCTGGGTACTTGGTTAGCAAGAACCTGGCTGATTTCAAGTTGACCTGTGCTTGCCATGTCGCTGCTAGTAATAATATCTACTGGCACTGAGCTTTGTGCAATACTTCGCAAACTACGGCGAGTACCAGTTACTGAGATTACTTCGATGTTCTCTTGTGCTTGGGTATCTTGTTCTGTTGCATTAGCTGTAACGAAAGAGCTGCTAAGTGCAGAGGTTACGGCCAAGCTAAGTGCTAATTTATTAGCTGATAAACGCTTAAAAGTCATGAATGTTCCTTAAGAACGTCGTTGTTTTGGTGAGTTTGAAAAAGGAGCGAATCATATAGAAGCGCTCAACTACGTGCAAAGATAAAAACCATCTATGTTATTCACGTTTTTAATAAGTAAGGCCACTGTTTACGTACGTTATAGACGATTAGATCGTTACTGTTGTAATCTTGTAGCGAATGGTGACGAAATCAATAAAAGTAAAAGAGAGATTGCAAAAAAAGTGGTAGGCAGAAAAAAGCCAAGTTAAAAACTTGGCTTAAAAATACGTTTAAATAAGTGCCTAAATAATTACTCAGGGGCTACTTCAAGCGTTGTGAATAAAGCATAACGACCCGAATCTACGCCTTTTTCCTTCACATCAACTTCGGTTGCGGTTTCTATTAAATAAACACCAGGTGCGTTCCATGTTGTTGTAAAAAAGCCGTTTTTATCGGTGGTTACTTTTACTTCGCCACGTTCGTTACGGTAGCGAGTATCGCCTCTTAAAATATTAACTTCAATGCCTTCGCCTGCTGGTTTTCCGTCTTGTAGTAATTGAAAACGTGCTTGCTCACCAACAAATAAGTCATTTGGGTGTGTAGGGCCACTTAGCTCTAAGCCTAAACCTAACAGAGCTGGCTTAGATGTACCGTTGCGGCTTACAAAGGTATCTACTGTTGAAATAACTTTAGTGGTGCGCACGCCTTGAGCGTTGCTAGGTAATTTAGCATCTGTTTTTTTACCAAATACACGTTTGCGTTTACCCTCTTCGTCCTTATAGAAGGTCATGTACATTGGCTTTTGCGTCATAGCAATGTGGTAAGTGCCTTCTTCTTTGAGGCTTACTGCTGCTGAGCTCTTGCGCTTTAAGTAATAAGCACGAATGGTTTCAGATACTTTCTCGCCGTTTGGTGCAAGTGCCATTAATAATGTGTCGTCGTACTCTGCGCCTTTTTCTTTTGGCTTAAAGGCTTTATCTGGTGCAAACATTTCGTTAGAAATACTCGCATCAATCATAACGTAATGCGCTTTATCGCCAGAAAGCGAAGTGTGCGAAGGTAGTAACCAACGGGCATGTGCGCTTGCCGCTGTTGAGACTAGCGCCGATAAACTCAGTGCGCCTATTAATGCAATTTTTGATAAATTAACGTTCATTATTTTTCCTTTAAATTTGAATGATAAGTAGGGGCTACCTAGCGCTTACAGTGATAAAGCTGGTTGTAAATTCGTTTTTACCTTCAATAGTTATTTTCTCTGATTGAGTTAAATCAAGCTCAATACGGCTGTAATCACGGCCACCTTCTTCGCGCACAACTTCAATATTAAGTAGGTATTTACCGGGCGTTACAGGGTTACCGTTTAGATCGTTGCCATCCCAACTAATTGTATATGTGCCGGCACGCTTGGTTGCGCCGCTGACACCATCAAACTGAGCATTACTTTTACCGGCTTTGCGCCACCATTGGCGTAGGTCTTTAAACCATTCCGCTTTTTGTACCCAAAGCGCTAATGTTGTGACGTGTTTACGCTCTGGCGTTTCCAGCCATACAGCAACATAAGGTCGGTGGTAAGGTTGCACGTTTAAATCGGCGAGGGTTAATTCAACTTCTAACCTTGACGATTGTGCATGAGCATTAATTTGAAATAGCGCGGCGACTAACAGCGTGATGCTTAGCCATGGTTTAACTTTAAACATTAAGACACTCCTTTTATTTGTGGCACCCAACACAGGTAAATAACGATAGGTGTTGCTACACCTAATGCGGTTATCCATATTCCTGCTAAGCGTTTTTTTCTATTTTGAAATAAAATAATCATGCCGGTGATGGCAAATAGGATCATTAGCACTGCTGATATATCAATAACCCAGCTCCATACATCACCGCTGTAACGGCCTTTATGTAAGTCGCCAATGACACTTAAAAATCCCCCGGTTTGATAATCGAGTAACAATTCGCCACTAATAAAATCAAACTCTGCGTAGGCGTAGCCTGCAGGTAATGGGTAGTCGAGCATGACCAGTGAATCTTGCTTTTCCCACTCAATGCTTTTTACTTTATTCAGCCCATACTGCTTGGCTAGGTAAGCTTCTATTTGGGGGTAAATAGCAGGTAGGGTGTTTAATTGTGTTTGTGCTTTTGTAAGTAGTTCAGCTGGAATTGCAGCGGTAATTTGGCCGTTGTTTTTATCGTTTTTTAACCAGTCAACGTGGTTTAGCACTATGCCGCTTACACAAAATAAAATAAGTAGAAAAAACAAAGCGGTAGAAATATAGATATGTAAAGCACGACTCGTACTATATAAAGCGCGTTTATTAACAAAGGGCATAAAAGGTGCAAATTTAATTAATTTGTACGGATGATAATGATTTGCATTAGCTGTTACAAATTTATTTACCAAACTTTACACTTTATTTTGCTTATACAGACCCTAGTTTTTAGGTGGAGTTGAGGGCTTAGAAATTAAGTAAGTTAAAACCAGCACTTCAACCACAGCAACTAGGGCAATAACCCAAGCTGGAGGGCTGCTGTATAATAAAAATATAAAGCCTATTAGCATACCTAGACCCGCAGCATATTTTGCCTTTACAGGAACTACTTGATGAGCGCGCCAATGTTGTAATGTTGTCCCAAAGCGAGGGTGGTTTAATAGCCAAGATTCAAGCGCGCTAGATGAGCGAGCAAAACAGGCTAAGGCTAAAATTAAAAACGGCGTGGTTGGCATAACGGGTAGGGCAACACCAATAATGCCGAGTAATACACACAGTAACCCCAGCAATTTAAAGCCGATATTTTTATAATAAATAAAAACGTTTTTTATGTTCACGCCAGCTCTATTTAATAAATTAAACGGTAAAAGGTAAGCTAATTACAGGATAAAATTAAGCTTAAATGGCTTAGTTACATGTTATCAACTAAGTCATTTAAGGCGATAAAAGGGGTTTTATTATTTTTATACTGCGTTTTATTCTTTAGGAGTTTGAAATAGTGCGCCGACTTCTAAAAGCGGGGAAGCGTCTAGCTTATCAGCATCCATCATTGCGGCAATACGTTGCATTGATGAAAGTAGTAAACTCTGTTCCCATTCAGCAAGTGCTGAAAATTTTTCGATAAAATGCTCTTGTAATGGCTGAGGTGCTTTTTCGAGTAGTTCCTTACCTTGTTCGGTAAGGTATAAGCTGACTCGGCGCTTATCCATTTGACTGCGAACACGTGTTACTAAGTTTTTGCTCTCTATTCGGTCAAGAATATTAGTAACCGTTGCTGGGCTTAAGTTGACGTTTTGCGCAATACGACTGGCGGTAATACCATCAGTTTGAGACACTTCCTGCATGATAAGCAGTTGTGGCCCTGTTAAACCCGCTGTTTTATTAAGTTGCTTTGAATGTAAGTCAATCGCACGGATCACCTTGCGTAAAGAAACTAGTAACTCGTCATATTTTTGCATTTGTTTGTCTCATGGAAGGCGAATGATTTGCCGTAATCATGAAATGTTACACATCAAATAAATTGAATTCAAATGATATATGCTATTTATGCCAGCTATTATTAGTTTTTATTGACTTTTATTAATTTGAGCAGTAATTAAAATAGCATTTATTATCTTTATTTTATTAAATGCTTATAACATTCTATTTGTGAACCTTCCCTAGGTTGAAAGGCAGAGTTGTAAAGCTTTAGTCGTAATTTTACCGTTGATTTTGCATAAGAATATAGTAACTAACTCAATTTAAATAACTATTCTATGTAGCTTATGCTTTAAGCATGCATTATTGTTTGTGTACAAGTAACCTGAACTCAGGTTAAGTATTAAAAATTAGTCTCAGTGTTAAAGGAAATAAAATGCAATTATCACCCTCAGTATGTATTGAGCGTACACATAGCGGTTTAGAATTTATTAGTATTAATAGTCGCCAATGTGAGGCGAAAATATTTTTACAAGGTGGGCAAATAACTGAGTTTACACCCAAAGGTAAATTGCCATTATTGTGGGTGTCTGGGGATGAAACCTTTAGCGAAGGGAAAAGTATTCGCGGCGGCATTCCTATTTGTTGGCCTTGGTTTGGTCAACATGAAAATACAGACTTCCCAGCTCATGGCTTTGCTCGCACACTCGTATGGCAAGCTGATGAAGTGCATGAAACCGAGGACGAAGTTACGGTTAGCCTAAAATTACCCATGAGGCAGGTAGACTCTACCTTTTGGCCGCATCAATCTTCTTTACGGGTTGAGTTTATTTTATCTGAGCAATTAGAGGTGCGTTTAACCACCTCTAATTTAGGCAATGTACCATTTAGCTATACACAAGCGCTGCATACTTACTTTCCAACACAAGATATTAAGAATACCTGTGTGACAGGCCTGCAAGGGGCACAATATATAGAGTTTGGTCAAGGGCCTCATCAGCAACATGATGTGGTCGACTTTTCCCGTGAAACCGATATGGTTTATACCCAAGCCGCAGCAGTTCAAACAATTGATACTCCTCAAGGGATGATCAGTGTTAGCAGAGAAAACTCGCGCTCGTGCGTGTTATGGAACCCATGGATTGAAAAATCAAAGCGACTATCAAATTTTGCCGATGATGATTATAAAAGCATGTTATGCCTAGAGGCTGCGAATGTACTTGAAGATGCGGTTACGCTTGAGCCAAAACAAAGCCATACTTTAGTAACAACAATAAAGTGGCTTGGTTAAAGCCAATACGTCCAATGGAGCGAAGCGTGTTTACGAATCAACAAATAACCGACCTACCGCAACATCAAAGCATAGAGTTTGAACCGCTTGCCGATAAAGCATTATTGCATGCACAGTTGAATTGGTTGTTATTTTTTATCCCTTTTTGCCTAGTGCTAGCGGCAGTTTGTTATTTCAATACAGATTTTGCAGCCATGGCGCAAGGTTACTTATTGGTTGCTGTTCCGCTATTAATGTTACTTTGTATGTTATACAGCGTGTTCAGCATAAAATTACAGGGCAGCGCGTTGCGTACCCATGATATTGCTTTTAAAAAAGGCATTATTTGGCAGCAGGTGACAATTTTACCGTTAGCACGAGTGCAGCATATTGAAATACATCGTGGGCCAATAGAGCGAAAACTAGGTTTAGCCAGTTTACGGCTTTACAGCGCAGGTGGTATGAGTGCTGATTTACAAATTAGCGGCCTGACCCACGAAAAGTGCAAAAATATTCGTCAATTTGTACAAAGCTATCGCCACGATGAAACCACAAGCGAGGCTACTGCCAGTGAGTGTTGATGCTACACAAATAACGTCATCTTCACTTAATTGGCAAAAAGTGTCGCCCTGGGCACTGGCTTATTTTGTGATGCATTTTAGTGTGCGGTTTATCAAAGATGGCTTATTTAATTTACTGCCCGTGTTGGTGGTTTTTGTTACCCAAGTAGAAAATAAACTATTTTGGGGGCAAGTTGGGCTCACGATTGCTCTGACTTCATTGCTCGTCTATTGTTTTTTGTATTACCGCAGTTTTCGTTTTTGTATTACTGACGAGCATGAAATTTTACTAAATAAAGGCGTATTTAAAAAAGAGCGACTCACCTTAAAGTTTTCTCGGGTGCAAAATGTAAACATAGCAGAACCCTTTTATTTTACTCCAGTAGGCTTAGTTAATTGCATTTTTGATGCTGCCGGCAGTGTTGCCCAAGAAGCTGTATTGCCTGGAGTAACCAGTGATTATGCCAAGCAAATGCGCAAACAGGTATTTGACTATAAAGCGCAGCAGCAACCATCAACCGAGGAGGCTAATACAGCGCAGCTTCATGCTGAAAATCAGAATGAAAATAGTTTATTCATTTCAAATAAAGAAATAGCTAAGTTTGGTTTAATGTCGAACATGGCAATTTTAGCGCTTGCGGCCATTGCTCCCTTTATAAATGTGGCTATCGATTTTTTAGAGCAGCAGTTTATAACAAAAATAGAGGGTTTTTATCAGCAAGAGCTCGGTATGATGGCTAATGCAGCGGTATTTGCGGTTATTACTTTAATTATTGTGTTGGTATTTATTGCGGTGTTTTTATCGGTGACTATGTCGCTCATTCGCTTTTATAACTATCAGCTTTACTTTAAAAATAATAAATTTAAACGTATTGCAGGGCTGTTAGAGCGCCATCAACTGTCAATTAGTTTAGATAAAGTACAATCTATAGTTATTAAGCAAAACCTAGTTGCCAGGCTATTAAAGCGCTTTACAGTGGAATGTTTGCAAGCCAGCAGCGGCGGTGCTGCAAATATGGCGAAAAAGAATAAACAAACCTTAGTGTTACCTGTGCTCACGCAGGAGCAAGTTGATAATGTGTGTCAGTGGATTTATCCGTGGTTTAACAGTAAAAAGTTGGCATTCAAAGCAGTAGAAAGGGCGTTGCTATATAAAAATATGGTGTTTTATGCCTTGCTACCGAGCGTTGCTTCTGGGTTTTTAGTTAGCTTTATGCAACTTAATATATTAATTTCATTAGCATTATTTTTGGTATTAGCCGCGTTAGTGTTTTTATCATATAAACGTTATGGGTATTACCTTCATCAACAAGATGGGCGTTTTTATATGGTGGTGCGCAAAGGTATGATTGGCGTGCATTACCGAGTATTTGAGCTGTACAAAGCACAAAGCGCTCGCAGTGTGAGCACTTTTTTTATGCGTCGCTCTGGCTTAAAAAGCCTGTATATACAACTTGCTGCAGGCGGTGCGTATGTCCCATATTTAAAACAGCAAGATGCTGACTTCATTATAGATTTTACACTTATGCAGGCTGAGTCAGATTCTCGTAGTTGGATGTAACTTCCCTTGTTGAAAATAACTAAAGTTCAGGTTAAATAATAAGGCAGGTGTAAATACACATTTGCACATGCTTTATTACACTTTTTTACTGCCCGTTTTTCCCTTTTAATAATACTCTAAGCATTATTAAAAGCACTATTTAAGGGATTATTGTGAAAAAGTCACTCATTGCATCAGCCTTATTACTGGCTGCACCAAGCTTCGCAGCCAATTGGCAAACCATTCATACTGAGCATTTTAATGTTCACTTTAGCAGTGAACATACTGATTTTGCTAAATCGACCGCGGTGGAGCTGGAGATTGTCCGTACAAAAGTGCTTGAGCAACAAAACCGTGCCCTTGATAAAATCGTCGATGTGGTGGTATTTGATCCTTTAAATGCAGCTAATGGCTTTGCCTTACCAACCTCTAATAATCCTGTTATGGCGCTTTTTACTACGCCACCACAATCGGACACAGTAATCTCAAACTCATCGGGCTGGCAGCAATTACTAGTGCTGCACGAGTACATTCACTTAGTTCATTTAGCGCAGCCGACTCGCAGCGAGTGGCAACAAAAAATTAGAGGGGTATGGGATCTTTACGATTTAACCTATGGTGACACACCGCGCTGGGTAGCTGAAGGATACGCCACCTTAATTGAGTCTAAAATGACAGGGCGAGGGCGGCTCTTTGATAACTATTCTGAGGCAATACTCAGGGAGTTTGCTCAGCAAGGAGCGCTTCCGACCTATGGGCAACTAAATAGTGATGAAGGCTTTATGGCGGGCTCCATGGCGTATTTAATGGGAAGTCGTTTTTTATACTGGCTAGAGCAAAATTACTCAGAGCAGCTGGTCGATAATGTATGGGTTCGTATGCGGGCGGTTAAGCCTCGAGATTTTGACGACGCATTTTCTGGTGTATTCGGGCAAAGCGCTGCCAAGCTATATCGTCGATTTATTGCTGAGTTCACTTACAAAGCAATGCAACAAGAGCAAACCGAGTCACCACTTAATAGCAAGCTTTGGTTAAAGCTTGATTTATACGCTAGCAACCCCGCTCTTTCTGGTGATGGCAGCAAAATTGCCATAGTGGAGCGTGATAAAAAAAGTAATACCAAGCTCATAATTTATAGCACTGAAGACAACACTAAAGCGCAACAGCAATTTACTAAAGCACAAAAGCAATTACTTGAAGATGATGCTAAGGATATTCCTGATACTGCGCCAAGTGTATTTAAGCGCGAACAAAAACAAATATTAAATCAAATAAATCGCGCAGGTATTGCCAATCCGCAGTGGGTAGGCAATAACACTCTTTATTTTAATGCCTACAGTAGTGAGGAGTCGGGGACTTATAACAAAGTGTCTGACATTTTTAGCTATAACATAGATACTGGCAACGTCGAACAACTCACTGAACTGGCTGGTATTCGTCGTTTTAGTGTTACCCGCAATGGTGAAACACTTTACGGTGAGCAAATAAGAGCTGGGTATTCTGAATTAGTAAAAGTCGATCTTAATACACAAGCAATCACGCCACTTTTTACCAAGAGCTTAAAAACGACGTACGATTACCCGACCCTAAGCCCCGATGAAACAAAATTAGCTTATTTATCAGCGTCATTAAACGAAAATTGGCAATTGTATATACAAGGTTTGAGCGGTGATACTAGGCAGTCAGTCCCAATGCCTAATGGGTATCAATATTTAAGCCAGCCGAGTTTTAGTCAAAATGGGGAGTCTATCTATTTTGTTGCTGGCCTAAATAATAAAACTGATATTTATAATTATCATATAAAAAATAATACCCTCACCCGCTTAACTAACGGGCAAGAAGCGCTTGCATACCCGATTGAGACTGAAGATGGTTCACTACTTTATTTCTCTATTAATGCCGATGGCCCTGATGTAAAAACGCTAACAACAAAAGACCGCACAGCCGTGACGGAACTCGCTGTAAACAGTGAAGCTCCATTGTTGATGGTAAATAAGCATACTCTGCCACCGGCAAAAATATATACCGATGAGACAGCAGAGCAAAGCGATTACGCAGTACTTGATCAGCAAGCGACGTTTGCCTTGGGATCACAGTATTATTCAGCGTCAACCAGTTTGCTAAGCGTAGGTATAAAAAGTAGCGACTTATTAAAGCAACTTGATTTACAAGCGGGTTATAACATTGATTTGCATGACGGTGCATTACATGGAGGCTTTGTACAAGCAAAATACAATGCGTTAAATACAAAGTTTAAGCTTGCGCTATTTGATTATAATTTGGGTACATCACATCAATATCAACCTAGCTTAAACGCTGATATTGACGCCCGAGGTGGTTTTGTTGCAATAAGCCATCCATTGAAATTTGGCCAGCTTCAGTTAACCCCAGAGCTTGCTTATAACTATACAGATTATAAAAATAGCCATAAAAATTGGACACGGTTGAGTATTGCTCAGCAATGGCAACATGACCGCCAATCATTTGCCATAGGGCAGAGTATTTATGCCAGTATTTATGATGGGCGGAATCACAATAGTCATTGGCAAGGTTATGACTTGGCAACAAAAGTATTTGGTAAAGCATTTAATATTCCCATGTTTGTGAGCTTTGAACAAAAACAGCGAGACGATAGTGTTTTAGCTTTAGGTGGGTTTAGCTCTAACCTGATTAATCAGCAACAAAGTAGCGAGTTTGTGCTTGCTGCTGAACTGCCTTATTACAGTGCAACTGCAGAGCGTTACCAAGGTTATGGTGGTGGCATCAGCTTTAAAGAAGGCATGCCTTGGCTTTATTACAAGCAACATCAATTAGACAACAGCGTTTATGCACAAAGTTATGGCTTAAAATACCAAGGTGATTTTAGCTTTGGGATGGGGCCTGCAGGCGTAAACGACCTAACTTTTAATGCTGGGCTGTCGCGTGTTGAAGGTGACAGCTTTGAAGATGAAATGCGCGCGTGGTTAAGCTTTTACTACTCTCTTTAATATTATGGGTAATACACTTTTAAATATGTATTACCCAAAAGCAACCTACTTTGGCTTAGTAAGCGATGCTAACTTTGCTTGGTATATATTGAGCTTTTCATTGTCTCGCTCATATTTAATGGCTTGTTCAAGCAAGGCTTGTGTTTGTTTAGACTTACCTTGTTGATAACGAATTTTTGCAAGCTCTAAGTAAAGCTCTGATATATATGGGGCTTTTGCAATTGCTGACTCAAGGTGGTTTTTAGCTTGAGTTACCTTTCCTTCTTGCAGATTGTTTTTAGCAATAACCAATAGCTCGTAAGGGTCTTTTTCTTCATTAATTAGTTGGCTTGTTAATTGTTTTTCTAGCTCTGTATTGCCAAGATCTTTTGCGAGTAGCCGATAGTTATTGATTAAGTTTATACTTATATCGTTTCTATTTAGTGCGGTTTGGTAAATCAGTTGAGCGCTTTTTAAATCGCCTGCACGGCGATGTAATATACCCGTAATATTGAACAGTTCAGGATCGTTAGGAGTAAAAGAATTAGCTTTCAAAATAAGAGAGTAGGCTGTATTGAGTTTATTTTTAGCTAATGCCTCCGCCGCTAAATTGCTGTAAAACTTATTGAGTAAATCATTATAGGTGGCGCTGCCAGCATAAAAGCTGCCGCGGGTTGGGAAGTAATCTATTAAAGTGCCTGGGCGAATAAATACAATAAAGTTATCATCAGTTTCTTCTTCCGGTGCGTAAACTTTGGTTCTAAAATGGTTGGCTATGTAAACTAAACTTCCCTCTTTGGCATACACAGGTTCGCTGGTCATTTCTTGAAAACTGGTGTCAAGATCTAAAAGCGTGGCGTAGCTTTGTGTCAATATAGCTAAGCTAATACAGTTGCCTTGTGAGCGTTCAATAGTTTGTTTGGATGTTAGTGTATCACCGTGATACTTAAAGTTGGTAAGCTGGTTTTCTAGGTAGTTAAAAACAATTTCATCAGCACGTATCTCATTTAAGCGCTTCTGTGCATAAGCTAAAAACTTTTCTTTTTCAGGTTCTGGAAGCTCAAAAACACTGTGTTCATTAGGGGTTTCAACACGCTTGAAAAGAGAGTGGTTAATTACTTGTGTAAGCTGTACCTTTTTAATTTGCACTGCTGGTTGAGTGCTACTGCATGCAGCTAAAAAAAAGCTAAGTGTAAAAACTAGATATTTCATAAATCACCTCACTGTGACTTTTAAGATTACAATGAGGTGACTTTATAATCAAGCACTTACAGTGCGATGCTTACTTAAGCGATTTTTGTGTGATTGCTTTTTACGTTTACGGCGTGTAAGCCATAAATAAAAGCCTGTACCAGCCAGCCATACAGGGCTAAGACCAACAATACACCAAAGTATTTTACTGATAAGCCCAGCAAAATAGCCAAAGTGTAGTTTTCTAAAGCTATCAATTACTTGCCAACCAACTCCGGTTTCACGAATATCCCAGTTAGCCATGTGTTCACCTGTTTGCTTATTGTAGGTTATGGTATTGGCGTATTCACTGATAAGTGGATTACTGGTATTTACTTCGCCATAAAGAGTAATATTTTCATCAGGCTCTCGCGGGAAAACTAAAAAAGTAGTGTTAAAAGTGGGTATTTGCAGCTTACTATCATTAAGAATGCGCTCAAAAGAAATGTCGTCACTATATAATTTATTTGCAATAGTGTAGTGCTCTTCTTCTGCGTGTTCTATTACTTCGTGATACCACACAGCGCCATTAAAATAACCACCGGTAATCGCTAAAACGATAAGGATAGGTGAACCTAATACTCCAGTCATTTTATGAATGTCGCTTAGTACTATCTGCAAAGTTGCTCGCCAGCGTACGCTAAATAGTCGCTGCCAAAATTTGCGGTAAATAATTAAGCCAGTAATACCTAAAGTTAATAAAAATAGAGCAAAAAAGAAGCCTAATACGGTACCTGTTTGCCCTGGTAAGCTTTTTAAGTCGTTAAGTAAAAAAGTATAATGGAGCTCTAAAAACCAGTCAGTAAAATAATGAGTGGTGCTTACTGGTTCTGATAAAACCTCTCCTGTGTATTGGTCTAAATGCAACTTATACCAATCGTCAGTTCCACGCTTAACCAAATAAAGCCGGTCAGCGGTGCTGTTATTAAAAAGCTCCCAGCTTCCTACTACATATTCAGGAAAGGCTGCTTCGGCTTTATTTATTAATGAGTCCATAGGCAAACGTGCAGCTTGTTGCTGTACCACAAAGTGTTTATCTGGCATCAGTAGGCCATCAATTTCACTTTTAAACACTAAAACACTGCCAGTAATGCTAATAACAATTAACGGAATAATGGCAATTAGCGCCAACCAACTATGAACTTTAAACAGTGTTTTTCTCATTACTTAGGCTTGCATGTTAATCTGTAGATATGCGTATGATAACAGTTATCATTTGTGTTGCAATTGTAAAAGGGTGAGACTGTGAAGTTTTAGTAACGGTTTTTGTATACTCAGGTTGCCACAGGAGGAAATTAAAGTTGGTGTGAAGCTTGTATAAAAGCTAGCCAGTCCTACAATGCGCGCACATGAATAAAGCCTTTAAAAACAAATGTTTAAAAAATGTTTTATTTCTTCCTTTTCATTAACAACAATGTAACGAGCGAGGTTTGCTTTGGCGTATTATTTGCCTATTTTGTCAGTATTTATTTTGGTTTTTAGTTTTTTACCGTTACTCAATAAAATTATAAAAAACCGCAGTGTATCAGGTGTATCACTGTTAATGATGACATTTGGTTTAGCGCAAAGTGTGTACTTTATTAGCTACAATCTTTACTTTGCTCGCTTTTATATTGCTTTGCCGTTTTTTGCGACAGGCTTTTTAAGCGGACTAATTTTATACTTTTTTGCTCGCTATAATGCCGCTAAGCGTCAAAATTTGCAGTTGCTTGGCATGCTTAGCTTTTCGTTATTGCCATTTTTGTTGTTACTTAACCCCAACTTAGATACCGCTGTGGTACTTAATGGCTTAACCTATGTGGGCTTAATCATGAGTTCAGTACGAGTTATGCCACAAACCTACAAAACACTTCGCACAGGGAATATTAGTAACCTTAGTGCTCGCTATTTTAGTTTACAATTTATAGCTGGTATCTGTGGTTTGTTTGCAGAGCTTGCTATGCCTGTGCAAAGTACTTCGCATATACTAATGTTTGTTATGATATTACTGACTAATGCGGTGCAGTTTGCGTGTATGCAGTATTATCGCGTACGTCCTGTGTTGGCATAAAATTATAGTGACCGTTAATTTCATTTGTGGCACTTTGAGTGACCAATAAATAAAAAGTGCCCACTATGAAATTAACTATCCATCAAATCGATGCGTTCAGCAGTGAACTGTTTAAAGGTAACTATGCCGCTGTGATCCCACTAGAGTCGTGGCTTAGTGATGATCTTATGCTGAATATCGCTTCTGAAAATAACGTATCTGAAACTGCTTTTACTTGTCAGTTGGCTGATGGAAGCTTTGCGATACGTTGGTTTTCGCCGTTAATGGAAATTGATTTTTGCGGCCATGCTACTTTGGCTGCGGCCTATGTGCTTTGTGAGCAACATAGTATATCGCAGGTGCGCTTTAGCGCAGAGGCGGTGGGCAAACTGATTGTTAATAAAAATAACGATGGCAGCTTTGCTATGACCTTTCCTAAACAAGCCCCTGAAGAGGTTCAGCTTATCCCTGATGCTTTATTAGCTGGCCTGTCTATACAACCTATTAAAGTGCTGAAAAACCGCCAAGCTTATTTTGCTATTTATGATAATGAGCAGCAGGTTGTAGATCTGAAAACAACCAATGAACAACTAAAAAAATTAGCCCCATTAGATGTGGTTGCAACAGCACCGAGTGTTGAGTATGACTTTATTTCTCGTTATTTTTGGCCTGCCAGTGGTGGTGATGAAGACTTTGTGACCGGTTCAATTCATACCGGGCTTGCCCCTTATTGGGCAGAACAATTTGGCAAACACTCTTTAAGTGCTTATCAGGCCTCACAACGGGGTGGGAAGTTACATTGTGAAGTGGGCAGTACAACAGTGACATTAACGGGTCATGCGGTAAGATACCTAAAAGGTACTATTTACCTTTGAATTAGTGTAAAAAAGGCCACGTAAAACGTGGCCTTGGTTTAGTCAGTGTTATTTACGCTTCTAGCGCTTTGCTAATTAAGCGATCAATATACTTTTTATGTGCTTTGGTTGCGGTGTCTGCACCCCATGCAACATCTTGATCGGCTATTTGAGTTAGCTGATATAGCGCGGCTGTTTTCGCTAAGTTATCGTATTTACTTGCTTTTTCTAAGCCTGCAATTGCAATAAGCTGATTTACGTATTCAATCTGTAAGTTATGACTGATTGAATTAGCGTTTTTGTTATCAACAAAGATACTTGCAGTTAAATCCTCCATAAATTGCGTAAGGCTGTATTCATTTCCATATAAAGCAGTGTCTGAAATACGTAGTAACACAGCAGGATGCAGTAGTTGCGCTAACACACCTTTTTGCATGCCTAAAATCATTTTATGCGGTTTAGGGTCTTCGTTTTTACCATAATGATTAAACCCACGACGCTGCTGCTGCATAAAGTTATACAAAGGCTGCATGCTTTGCAGTACATTTGGAGCAAACACATACTCAGCTAAAATAGCCATTGCTTGGGTTTGGCGCTCAAGTGGCACCGGTGTAAAAGGCTTAGCTGCATTTTCATCACCTACGACAGCACGCTCTACATAAACCCCACCAATTTGACGAGATACCACGCCTGCTTGTGCACGGTATTGGCCAAATAGGCTGTTAGCAGAAGTAACAAGCTGTTGGTAAGACTCGCCTTTTACTGTGGCTTTATCTTTAAGTTCTGAAAAGAGTGTATTGATCAGGGCCATTCTATCTGCCCCGTAAGCTGCAGGGTTAGACGACAAGTCACCTATCATCACGCGAGGGTCTATATGGCGACCTGGTGCACGCATATCGTCGGCATCATTACCAAAGGCAAGCGCATGTTCGCTTGAGCGAGCAAGTATTTTATCAAGACGAGCTTGTTCTGCTGCTTCATCTTTAAGTGCCGCGCTATAGCCGTAGTTTATTGCCCAATCATCGTACGGACCGGGTTTAGTTTGGAAAATATCGCCTTGAGTCACACCCGTTGGCGCTATATTTGCTGGCGCATAGTCCATTACTGAGCCGGTTACTATACCTTGGGTTTTACTTTTGTCGTGAACTTCTTTCTCATCCCACAAAATAGAAGATTTCATGTTGTGATTAAGACCTAAAGTATGCCCTACTTCATGTAAAACCAGCTGAGTTAAGCCTTGGCGTAACATTTCAGTATCTTCAATATCAGCGCCATTCGCTAAGCCTTTTGCAAGTATTAGGTTTTGTTGTAATTCATGACCTAAAGAGCAATTAAGCTCAGTGTTGCTTCCTGGTTGGGTATGGCTCATAGTGCCTTGAGTATAAAGCGTATCGTATATCCAGCGGTTTTTCATAAATACAAACTCAAGCATAATGTCTGAGCCTAAAATTTCACCGGTTAGCGGGTTAGCTAATGCTGGTCCATATCCACCAAAAGGTGGCTTAGGCGATGAAGTCCAACGCAGTACATTATAGTTAATGTCACCAGCATCCCAATCGGCATCATCAGGTTGTACTTTTACTTCCAGTGCGTTCTTGAAGCCAGCCTTTTCAAATGAGCTATTCCAAGCAAGTACAGCGTCACGTACTGTATCTCGCCACTCAATAGGCGTGGTATTTTCTATCCACCAAGTAATTGGCTTTACTGGCTCTGAAAGTGCAGCACTTGGATCTTTCTTTTGTAGATCCCAACGCTTAATTACATCTTGATATGGCGCCCAGTCAGTTGATGTCATTTTATCAAACTGATTGGTGAAATAACCAATGCGCGCATCATCAAGGCGAGGTTGATAACTATTTTCAGGTAAAGCCACAAATGAATGCTGTACTTTTACTGACACGCTTCGTGGATCGCTTATCGCACCTGAGCCTCGAACGGTTGGGCTACTATTAGTAAAAACATAATCAACCACCAGATCTAGGTTGTTAGGGTATGGGCGCTGTTTGATGATACGTGATTTTTTATCATCTAATTTACCTACTTTAAAACGCTTTTTAGCATTTTTATCGTTCGGATTAGGTGTTGGCGATACTTTATGCAGGGCTTCACTTAAAAATAGCTTGTTAACATTAAAGGCTATTTTACCCTCTTCTTGCTTTTCTATTTTTATACTTGCAAGTACTGCTTCGCTAATGTTTGCCTCGCTGGCTTTAGCTAGCGCACTATTTTCGTTAAATAAGTAGCGCGGGGTTTTGCTAATAATATCGATACGATCAAAGTATTTTCTAAATTCGATTAACTTTGTTTCACGGTACGCGCCACGAAAGTGGCCCGCATCAGTCGCGCCGTCAATGGTGTGTGCAAAATAAACAAAAGGAGTATCGAGTTGTGACTCGTTAATTACCATTAGGTGGTCGCCGGTTTTTTTATCTTGGTAAAGATTAAAAATGCCAACAAATTCGGTTTGGCCTTCAATCATTTCACTTAATGTGTGTGGCTCTTTTTCTTCTTTTTTTTCGGCAGCAACAGTATAGCTACTGCCAAGCGCTATACTAAGCGCCAAGGTAAGTGCGGTTAATTTCATAGTTTGTCTTTTGTAGTTGTTAATATGATTTTACTGTACGGTGTGTCATGCGGTTTCGCACAGCATCTTTGCTAAATACTAACTCAAAGTATTTAGCTTTATGATTTATAATGGTAAAAATTTGTAACAATACATTTATAGAGCGAATCCACGAGGCTTTCTAAGGGTTTATACTTTATCGAGCAAGACCTTGCCTATACTTTTTTGTAACAGTTGCTTACAAATGTCACGTTAATGTTTCATTAAGCTTTGGTATCATGGTGCTAATAGTAATTTGGGAGTAAAAAAAGATGCAAGGTAATGTACTTAGGTGGATTTTTCCGTTCGTAGCATTGGCATTAGGTGTGGCCGGTTTTGCTGCAATTAATGCGATTGCAAAAGAGTCAGATAAAAAAGAAGTCATAGACACCCGTCCAACGGTGCAGGTTGAAGCCGTTTCCGCAAATAATCATCAAGTTATTATTAATAGTTATGGTGAAGTGCAGCCGCTTGAAAATACCCAGCTTTCAGCTCAAGTATCCGGTGAGGTAGTTAGCTGGCATCCGAGCTTTGTAGCCGGTGGGATTGTGGGCCGCGGTGAAACCCTATTTACAATTGAAAAAGATAACTACGAAGCCGCAGTTTTGCAAGCCGAGGCTGAACTTGCCCGCGCGCAAGCGATGTTAATTGAAGAGCAAGCGCAAGCTAAAGTTGCAGAAGAT
This sequence comes from Pseudoalteromonas sp. S1609, assembly GCF_005887255.1. GTDB lineage: Bacteria > Pseudomonadota > Gammaproteobacteria > Enterobacterales > Alteromonadaceae > Pseudoalteromonas. The sequence continues at coordinate 64,863 of NZ_PNDJ01000056.1, forward strand.
GAAGCAAAACGTTTCCCAAATAAAGCGCGTACAGATTTATTTTTACGTAAACCACAAGTGTTGAGTGCGCAGGCCGCTGTTAAATCGGCGCAAGCTGCATTAAAAAGGGCACAACGCGATTTAGATAATTGCGAAGTGAGCGCACCATATGATGCACTAGTGGTGAGTCGTAATGTAGGTGTTGGTCAGTTTGTCACTATGGGCGCTCAAGTTGCCGAGCTGAATAATATTGAAACGGCCGAGGTGATTATTCCTATTGCAGGCTTTGATAGTGTGTTTTTACCTGAACGCGTTAAAGGGGTAAAGGCAACTGTTATTAAAACAGGATTAAATGGGTTTACTCGCCAAGCAGCGATAGATCGCGACTTAGGGATTGTAGATAACGCGACCCGTATGAGTAGTCTAGTGATTCGAATTGAAGACCCTTATGGGCTTACTAACCAGCAACCTGCAATTAAATTTGGCACCTATGTACAAGTAAACTTTGCCGGTACTATGCTCAATAATATTTATCGTTTACCGCAAGAGTTAGTAAATAACCAAACTGTATGGATAGTTAATGATGAGCAGCAATTAGAGCCACGCAAGGTGAAAGTCATTCGTGAAGAAGGTGAATACTTCTATATCAGTGATGGCTTAGAAGCCAACGACAAGCTTGTTACTACCTTACCAGAATATCCACAAAAAGGGATGGCAGTAAAGGTAGCTAGTTTGACAGAGACTAAAAGTACGGATGCAGCAGACAATGCATCTGTTGAAAAGCTTTAAGGTAGGGTGAGTTATGAATAACACAGAGCAACCCAATACCAGTAAACAAACAGGGTTAATTGCTTATTTTGCTAACAACTCTGTTGCTGCCAATTTGATGATGTTTTTTATCATTGTCATGGGGCTTATAAGCTATTTTACTATTCAGCGACAAATGTTTCCGAATATAGAAGTTAACTATATTACGGTGAATGCAAACTACCCTGGGGCGTCGCCACAGGAAATTGAAGAAAGCATCTTAATAAAAGTTGAAGAGTCGTTAAAAGATATTACCGAAATTAAAAAAGGGGTGTATCGCGCATTTCGTAATGGCGGTTCTGCCACCCTTGAAATTAACACCGACGCAGAACTTACCGACGTTCTCGATAAAGTAAAACTGCGAGTTGATGGTATTGCGACTTTTCCTGCGGGAATGGAACCAGTCACCATTAGCCAAATAGAGTTTCGCCAAGATGTAATTGGTATGACATTAGTTGCCGACTTACCGTTAAATGAGCTTAAGCCAATAGCGAACCAGGTTGAAGACGAACTACTGCAGTTATCGAATGTATCTTTAGTGGTAAACGATGTGCCATTGGATGAAATTGCCATAGAAATAGAGCCAGACACACTTCGCCAATATAATTTAACTTTATCGGATGTAGCAAATGCGGTACGTCGCTATTCGGCTAATTTTTCAGCCGGACAACTAAAAACTGATGCTGGCGTTATTTCGGTTCGAGTAGAAAATCAGTTTTATTCTGGTGAAGAGTTTAGGCAAATTCCGGTAAAAATTGGCGCGAACGGTGCCAAAGTGTTGCTACAAGATATCGCTATTATCAAAGATCAGTTTGTTGAAGGTGAACGTTACTTTAAATTTAATGGCGAAAATGCGGTTTATTTATCGGTAAAAGCCACAGAAGATCAAAATATTATTCCGGTGGCTGATTCGGTTAAAGCGTATATTGATCAAAAAAATAAAGAACTGCCATTGGGTGTACGTATAGAGCCATTAATGGACTTTACTTATTACCTAAATGCGCGCTTAGACATGATGAAAGCTAATTTACTGCAAGGTGCAATTTTAGTTGCCCTTATGCTTTCGTTATTTTTACGCTTTAAGCTTGCACTGTGGGTAATGATTGGTTTACCAGTGTGCTTTTTAGGTGCGATGATGCTGATGCCATTATTTGGTATCACGATTAATATTGTGTCTTTATTTGCCTTTATTATGGTGCTGGGGATTGTGGTAGACGATGCCATAGTCATAGGTGAAAGTGCTTACACAGAAATAGAAAAAAAAGGCGGCGGTGTTGTTAATGTAGTTAATGGCGCTAAACGAGTGGCAACCCCTGCCACCTTTGGTGTACTAACAACCATTGCGGTATTTGCACCATTTACGCTTTCAAGCGGGCCTGAAAGTTCCTTTTTTATAGGTATTTCAGTGGTGGTAATATTATGCCTAATATTTAGCTTGATTGAATCTAAGCTGATATTACCGGCACACATTGCGCATACTCACTTTTCTCCTATTAACCCTGACGGTTGGCGAGCGCGCTTTAATAAGCGCTTTTTTGGTTTTGTAAATGGGCCGTATAGGCAGTTTATTGTTACTTGTATAAAGTGGCGTTGGACGGTGCTATTTAGTTTTGTTGCGCTATTAATTTTCACCTTTGCGTTAATATCGTCTAATCAGGTGAGAATGATCCCATCACCTAAAGTGCCGCATGACTTCCCGCAAATTAACCTTGAGATGAACGATAACGTATCAGACATCCAAACTATTAATGCTATTCGCCAAATCGAAGCCATGGTGCTTGAAATAGATAAGCAAACAGCGCGCGAAGAAGGGCAAAAAATGATTCGCGATGTATTGGTATTTAATCAAGGTCGTACAGAGGCGCAACTACTAGCGCCATTGGTTGATGAAGATTTACGCCCTTATAATGCTTTTGAGCTTTCGCGCCGCTGGCGTGAAGCTATGCCAAATATTGCAGGTGTTAAATCGTTAACTATTCAAGATGATGTTGGCGGTGGAGGCGGCGGTAGTGGCGGTGAGTTCGGCTATTTACTGTATGGCTCTGACATTGATACATTGAATGAAGCCGGGCGTCGCTTTATTGGATTATTGCAGCAACAAGAAGGCTTATTCGACATAAGCTCTACCATTGACCCTGCTAGCAAAGAAGTACAAATGAGCTTAAAACCAGTCGCTTTTGACTTAGGGTTAGATTTGGCCTCAATTGCAAATCAAGTAGGTGCGAGTTTTTATGGTGGCGAGGCGCAACGTGTTATTCGCCGCGGTGAAGAAGTGCGGGTGATGGTACGTTACCCTAAACTTACCCGTGAAGCGTTTTCATCGCTTAAACACGCGGTTATCACCACGCCACAAGGTAGGGAAGTGCTGCTAGGAGATGTGGTTGAGTTAACTGAAACCCCAGGTATTAGTTATATTCGTCGTGAAGGCGGCTATCGTACTGTTTATGTATATGGCAATATTGATGAGGAAGTGATTGAACCTGGAGAAGTGGTTAAGCAAGTAAAAGAAAACCTACTGCCACAATTACTAGATGAATACCCAAGCGTCAAGTCAGAACTCGGTGGCGCAATTGAAGAACAACAAGCTCAAGCTAATGAGCAGTTACTATTTTTTGCTGGCGGTATGATTTTAGTTTACATATTACTTGCCGTGCCGCTAAAAAGTTACTCTCAGCCATTAATTGTAATGTCGGTTATTCCATTTAGTTTAACGGGCGCAATATGGGGGCATTTTTGGTTTGGCTTAGACATTAGCTTAATGTCGGGCTTTGGTTTAATTGCCGCGGCTGGGGTAGTTATTAATGACTCATTAGTAATGACTGATTTCATTAATCAGGCGCGTCGTGCTGGTATTAGTATAAAAGATTCGGTTATTGAAGCAGGCTGTGCACGCTTTAGACCCATACTACTTACCTCAATTACTACCTTTGCTGGCGTATTACCGATTATGTTTGAAACTAGTTTACAAGCTAAATTTGTAATACCGATGGCGGTAGCACTTGGTTTTGCTGTTATGTTTGCAACACTAATCACCCTTATTTTGGTGCCGTGTTTGTATATTATTTTAACTGATATTGGGGCGCTAATTAAACGCCCGTTTGCAAGTAAAAAGGTGAGTGTGAGTTAATACCACACATATCATGCAGTTGAATAAAAAAGCCAACCGTTAAATCGGTTGGCTTTTTTTATTCTTGCAAATTTAAACTTAAGTACTACTTTTAAACTTTGATTACATTCTTTTGTTTGATTGTTGCAACATTGCGAATTAAAATCATTCGATATTGGTTAACGCATATTAGCCTACGAGCTAGTTTGCCTGTTGTAAGCCATATGATATGGGCGACGTTTGATTCTTTAAGGTGTTGCAGTGTTTATACATTCATCATTAGCGTGTGGAGAATGGTTAACTATTGGTTGTCTTGGACTGGATCAGTATAGCCAGCTATTTGTTGGTGATACGGTTAGCGTGAGCTTTTACGATGAGCATGGCGAATTATCTCAGCTAGCTTTTGATTATGAAATACTCTCTCCAGAGCAGGGTGAACCCCATGCCTGGAGTTTACTGGTAGTTGAGCATATTAATATGCACATTCCGCTGGTGTGCGCTGGCAGAATGACAGAGCAAGGATTGGTTGTTGCGTATCGACATAACAAAATATTTGCACTTGAAAGTAGTGGTATTTGTAGCGCGGTGGTCCATTTTAATCGCGCTGAAAAAAATAAAAAATTAGTTGTTGTAAATAGCCTCGGATACGACGCAATTTATCCTCAAAATGGTGATATGTATAGTGCGGGCACCAAAGTACTACAGCCAAAAACTGGGCATATATACCAGTGTAAGGCATGGCCATTTAGCGAGTTTTGCCGTGTAGATAAGCATAAAACTATGTTTGAGCCTGGAGTTGGCGAAAGCTGGACTATGGCTTGGCAGCAAATACAGTAAATCAACTTCCCTTAGGTATAACGACAACAATAAAATGCACGTAGTTTTTAGTTATCGAATTTATACCGCTTTAGCCCACTCAACTATGAGTGGGCTTTTTTATTTTTATGATAAACTGGCCGCCATTGTTATTTTTTAAGCGGTTTTTTTGTGTCTTCTTTTGATTATTCTTTAAGCTTATTGCCTAATTTTCCTATTGCTAAAAAGCAACCTCATGCGCTGACAACTCACGCAAAAACACGTAGTGATGATTATTATTGGATGCGCGATGATGAACGACAAAATGCCGAAATACTCGCGCATTTAGCACAAGAAAACACCTATTGTGATGAGCAGTTAGCCCCCATTAAGCCATTACAAAGTGCATTATTTGAAGAGCTTAAAGGCCGTATTGTAAAAGATGATAACACTGTACCGGTAAAAGATGGCCTGTATTGGTATCACTCAGAGGTTCGCGGAGATGATGAATATGCACGCCATTATCGCAGCAGCAGTATGGTAATGGCTGATAAAGAGTTACTACTTGATGTTAATGAACTTGCCAACGGCTATGAGTTTTATGAGCTAGGGGAAGTGGCGCTGAGCCCCAATGAGCAATTAATGGCATACTCTGAGGACATTGACGGCAGACGTATTTACACGGTTCGCTTTAAAGATTTGAACAATAATAAAATGCTCGACGATGTACTTGAAAATACCGAGGGGCAGGTTGTTTGGGCGAACGACAATAAAACCGTATTTTATGTAAAAAAGGATTTAAAAACCTTATTGGGTTATCAAGTTTTTAGACATGAGCTAGGGACCAAGCAACACCAAGATGTGTTGGTATACGAAGAGCAAGACAGCAGCTTTTTTATGGGCTTAGGTAAAAGTCGTGATGAAAGCTTAATTATTATTGATTTAGCTAGCACAGAAACTAACGACATGTGGATACTTGACGCCAATCAGCCTAAAGGTGAGTTTACTGCTTTAATACCGCGTGAAGAGGGCCATGAATTTGATATTGATAAGCTTGGGGATACTTTTTATATAGTGACTAACTGGCAAGCTAAAAACTTTAGATTAATGACCGCGACAAGCAGCACCATTGCTGATAAAAGCCAGTGGCAAACACATACCCCTCATCGTGAAAATGTATTATTAGAAGGCGTTGAATTATTTAACGACTTTTTAGTGCTTAGCGAGCGCGAACAAGGCCAGGCACGTTTTGTTGTGGTTAATAAAAACAGCGAGCGAATGAGCCTTGAGTTTGATGATCCTTGCTATTACGCTGCTATTGCCATGAACCCAGAGCCAAGTGTAACCCATGCACGCATTTACTATTCGAGCTTAACGACTCCCGGCTCGCTTTATAATGTTGATTTAACCACCGGTGAAAAAACCTTACTTAAACAACAAAAAGTACTCGGTGATTTTAACGCAGGAGACTACCAGTCAGAGCGATTAATGGTCAGTGCTCGTGATGGGGTAAAAGTACCGGTGTCGTTGGTTTATCGTAAAGATAGTTTTAAACAAGATGGTTCAAATCCGTTATTTCAATATGGTTATGGCGCGTATGGGATCACCATAGATCCTAGTTTTTCGAGTACATCACTGAGTTTACTTGACCGTGGTTTTGTCTACGCAATTGCGCATGTGCGTGGTAGCGAAATGCTAGGACGTTCATGGTACGAACACGGTAAAAAACAGCATAAACAAAATAGCTTTAATGACTTTATAGATATAACCAAAGCACTTACCGAACAAGGTTATGCAGATAAAAGTAAAGTATTTGCCTCGGGAGGCAGCGCGGGCGGTTTATTAATGGGAGCCGTAGCAAATCAAGCACCCGAACTCTACTGCGGTATGGGTTGCCATGTGCCATTTTTAGATGTGCTCACCACCATGTTAGATGAAAGCATACCACTTACAACAAATGAATATGATGAATGGGGTAATCCAAATGACCCTCATTTTTACGACATTATTGAAGCCTATTCACCGTACGATAATATTAGCGCGCAACACTACCCTAATATACTGGTGACAACCGGCTTGCATGACTCACAAGTACAATATTGGGAGCCAATGAAGTGGGTGGCTAAAATGCGTGAATATAAAATGGATGATAATATTTTAGTGTTTAAAACTGATATGGATGCAGGGCATGGTGGCGCATCGGGTCGCTTTAAAAGCTTAGAAGAAAAAGCATTAGAAATGGCTTTTTTTATCGCATTGTCATAGTAATAGTACAGTGACAAAAAAGCCTCAGTAATGACTGAGGCTTTCTATTTTTAAAATAACTTAATCTAGGTAGGCTTTTAACATCCACACTAGCTTTTCTTGCTCTTTAATGTAATCACTCATTAATGATGCGGTACCTTCATCATCCGCTTCAGCGGCTTGTGCAAGAATATCGCGCTGCATTTTAATTAAGCTGCTGTATCCGGCAAGTAAGTTCTCTACTGCGGTAACGCCATCACTGATCCCTTTTGCTTCTTTAATTTCACTTACTTCTAAGTAATCTGAAAACGCATGTAGCGGTGCACCATCAAGCGTTAAAATACGTTCTGCGATTTCATCTACTTTTAATAGTAGTAAGTTATAAATTTCTTCAAACTTTAAATGTAATTCAAAAAAGTTTCGGCCTTTAATGTTCCAGTGAAAACCGCGGGCATTCATATATTGAATTTGATAGCTGCTTAAAAGTGTATTCAGTGACTTAATAATATCTTCACTTTTTGTACTGTTTAAACCAATTGCATTTACTTGCGACATACCTTGCTCCTTAAATAACCGTTTTTATGAATTTTTTAAATATTGTTCATTGAAATAAGTATTGCTCATAATCGTCTATGAATAAAATCGTTTATACATATTGATGCCATAGCTAAAAGCTATCAGCGTATCTGTGGTTTTATAAATAAATTAACTAACGCTGTTCAATAGATATGGGTTGTGTTTATAGAAATACTACCATGAGCAGAAAATTTAGTGCTTTGCTGAGTATAAAATATGATCTAAAACAAGCTTTTGACAGGCGCAGCGCAGACTTATTTTATTTATTGATTTAGGTCAAAAAACGCGCACAAGTAAAGCGCATAATCAATATAACCCAACTTGATAGAGAGTACTTTATTAAGTTAAGGGGCTACTTGATTAGATGCGGAGAGAAATAATGGAAGCTAAAACACGTAAAGAGAATAAAGCTGAACTCATCGTTATTGGTATTGCTTTGGTCGCGTTTGTTGTTGGATTAGTTGCGCACTTAGCGGGTGCGAGTTTTGCAAACTCTGATACATTTGGTTATATCGCTGCACCAATGCCGCTGGTGTTGGGTATTATATTTTTGATCAGCTATAAAGTGGCCGCTGCAGCCGAGGACTAAATGTCCTCGTTCAAGCGCTCAAGAATATAATTAACGACTTGGCGAGAGTAAATCATACTGGTATGGCTTAAGTGAAACACTTTGTGTTCAGCCATACCTTTAAGTTTGGTTTCATCTAGCAGTACGGTACCATCAGAGCGGCTGCCTTTTACAATGAGTGGCATTAAACCAATCGGTAAGTCGCCGGCAATACTGTATAGCTTGGCTTTAAAAGGCCAATCACCATTCTTAGACAGTAAAAATTCAACACTATTTTTTAATAATAGTTCGAACCCTTTTTGCTGCATTTTTTCAGCAATATGGCTGCCAGTATGTGGCGTCCCTAAGGTGATCACCTTTTCAACATGATGACTTGGCGCTGAGTTTGCTTCTAAATAGGCGCGGGCAACTAAGCCCCCCATAGAGTGGCAGACTAAAGCAGAAGGCTCATCGCTAATAAACTCATCTATTTGCGTAAAAATAGCATCTCGATTAGGGTCACGAGTATTGTAGGTTAGGTTTAAAACTTTAACCCCCGACTCTTCCAAACGTGAACATAACGGGCGCATAACCAAGCCAGACATATACAAGCCATGTAAAACAATAACGCGTTTAACTTTCATACGCCCCCTAATACCAATTTTATTAAAAACATATTAAATAATCCGCTACCTGCGTTAAAAATTATTTATATAGAACAACTATATGTCATCATTTTCGCCTTGTTATCGACTTATTTCTTTGTTGCTATAATAGATAACTAATTTAATGTAATTAGGGTCTGTTGACCTTTCAAGGTTGAATTTGCAGCAGTCTGTTTGGTATTTAGGCAAGGCAGAGCCTATGTGATGTGGTTATTCCCCATAAATAGGCGATAACGCAGCATCAATGCCAAACATCCGCTGCCCTTCGGGTTCT
>NZ_PNDJ01000057.1:0-36570 GCF_005887255.1 Pseudoalteromonas sp. S1609
GCACAATAAATTAACCGTTTTTTGCCGTATATAGATCAGAGTTTAACTAGGGTCTGTTGACCTTTCAAGGTTAAATTTGCAGCAGTCTGTTTGGTATTTAGGCAAGGCAGAGCCTATGTGGTGTGGTTATTCCCCATAAATAGGCGATAACGCAGCATCAATGCCAAACAGGCGCTGCCCTAAGGGTTCTGCCTAGGGGCGATTTACTCTTTGTTGCTCGGTTTTTACTTAGCCCACTAGGTTACAAACCTCGCGCCGCGATTAAACAGCCCCTAGTTTGAACAAATTTCAATCCGCAAAGTTCAACAGACCCTAAGCTGTTTGCTGCTTTTTAAATTTTGCATGCACTAATTTATAAAGTGCTGGTAAAATTAGCAACGTGAGCAAAGTGGATGACATAATTCCACCTACCACCACGGTTGCCAAAGGCCGTTGTATTTCAGCGCCGGTACCGGTATTTAGCGCCATAGGTATAAAGCCTAAACTTGCCACAAGCGCGGTCATTAGCACTGGGCGTAATCGCTGCAATGCCCCGCTATGTATTGCATGGTATAAGCTTAATCCCTCATTTCGTAACTGCTTAATAAACGACAACATCACTACACCGTTTAATACCGCAACACCACTTAGCGCAATAAACCCCACACCCGCTGAAATAGAAAGCGGCATATCTCGTAGCAATAATGCCAATACCCCACCAGTTAGTGCCAGTGGTACGCCACTGAATATAATGAGTGAATCACGCAGCGATCCAAAAGCACTATAAAGTAAGCCAAAAATAAGCAATAAAGTAACAGGCACTACCAACGACAAACGCTTACTCGCCGATTGTAATTGCTCAAACGTACCGCCGTATTCAAGCCAATAACCGCTGGGTAGGTTAAGTTGTGCATTCATAGTCGCTTGGGCATCTCTTACAAAGCTGGCTAAATCGCGTCCTGTTACATTAGCTGTTACTACCACATTGCGCTTGCCGCTTTCGCGATTTATTTGATTAGGGCCTTTTTCAATACTGATTGTAGCCACTTCTCCAAGCGGTACAAATGCAAGTTCAGGGTTACTACTTTGAGGTAACGCAATAGGTAAACGCGCGAGTGCAGAGACATTTTCAGACCAACGCTTATCTAAGCGTACTAATAACGAAAAGCGCTTATCACCCTCATAAATTAGCCCTGTTTGCACCCCACCAACAGCAGCGGCAAGGGTTTGTTGAATGTCGTTTACGGTTAATCCTAATAGCGCCATATGGTCTCGCATTGGGGTAACAGAAAGTGTGGGCAAGCCCTCCATTTGCTCTAAACGAACATCAGTAGCACCGGTAATATTTCGCATTAAACCAGTGGCTTTTTCGCCAAACTGTTTAAGTATGGCTAAATCGTCACCGTAAATACGCAGCGCTACATCGGCACGCACACCGGCAATTAACTCGTTAAAGCGCATTTCTATAGGCTGGGTAAATTCATAGTTATTACCCGGTACCTCATTCACACGATGACGAATTTGCTGCACTAACGCGTCTTTACTTAGTGACGGATCAGGCCATTGCTCACGCGGCTTTAACATTAAAAAAGTGTCGGCAACGTTAGGTGGCATAGGATCGCTGGCGACATCTGCTGTGCCAATCTTTGAAAATACGTTCGCAATTTCAGGCTGCTCTAATAAAGCCTGCTCCAACTGCTTTTGCATTTGCACCGATTGTTCAATACCGGTGCCAGTAATACGCAACGCATGCATTGCAATGTCACCTTCATCTAGCTGCGGTAAGAATTCGGCGCCCATATTTTTAACTTTAAAGCCAAGCACTAATACCAAAACAGTGGCAATACTCACCATCAGCCACGGTAATTTAAGCGATAAGTTAAGCAGTGGCTTGTAGATTTTTTTAACGCCACGCATTACTGCGTTTTCGCTTTCATCTACTTTACCACGCACAAATACGGCAATAGCCGCTGGCACAAAGGTGACAGCAAAAATAAGTGCACCTATTAACGCGGCAACCACGGTAAACGCCATAGGCTGAAACATTTTGCCCTCAACACCACTGAGCGCAAATAGCGGTAAATACACCAACATAATAATTAAAATACCAAATACTGCGGGGCTAAACACTTCTTTGGTGGCTGAAGTTACAACCTCTAAACGCTCACTGAGTGTAAGTAAGCGGCCATGTTTATGTTGAGCCATCCCTAATTGACGAAGGCAGTTTTCAACCACAATCACCGCGCCATCAACAATTAATCCAAAATCGATTGCACCTAAGCTCATTAAGTTACCCGAGACTCGATTGCTCACCATGCCTGTAATAGCAAATAGCATACTTAGCGGAATAACCATGGCAGTAATAAGCGCACCAGTGATATTCCCAAGCAATAACAATAAAATGACGATGACCAATACAGCCCCTTCAAACAGGTTTTTTTGTACTGTGGCGATGGTTTTATCAACCAGATTGGTGCGGTCATAAACAGGCTCAACGATAACCCCTGCAGGTAAACTTTTTTGTACTTGTATAAGCTTATCAGCCATGGCTTTAGCAACCACACGGCTATTTTCACCAATTAGCATCATCGCCGTGCCTAATACGGTTTCCTCGCCATTATAGGTAGCCGCGCCAGTTCTGAGCTCTTTTCCTAAGTATACATTTGCCACGTCTTTAATTCGCACGGGAGCATCATCACGCTTGGCGATAACGGTGTTTGCTATATCTGCTAATGTTTTTAGTTGCCCAGGGGAGCGCACTAAATATTGGCCGTCAAAGCGCTCTATATAACCGGCGCCGCGGTTGCTGTTATTAAGCTCAAGTGCACTAATAACATCCTTGATTGTCAGCTTATAAGCAATAAGCTTTTCTGGTATGGGTGCAACTTGGTACTGGCGCTCAAAGCCACCTTGGCTGTTTATTTCGGTTACGCCTTTTACTTTTAAAAGCTGCGAACGAATAACCCAGTCTTGTAAAGTACGTAAATCTTCGGCGCTGTAAGGCATACCATCACTTTTTAACGCATCGGGTTTTGCATGAACGCTATAGGTAAATATTTCACCTAAACCACTGGCAATAGGTCCAAGATTTGGCTCAACATTATTAGGTAAATCAGCACGAATACTTTGAATACGCTCTCCAATTTGTTGACGCGCCCAATAAATATCGGTGCCTTCATCAAAAATAATGGTTACTTGAGAAAGCCCATAGCGAGAAAGCGAACGGGTATAGTCAAGCTTAGGAATACCTGCCATCGCCGTTTCGACTAAGTAAGTAATACGCTGCTCTACTTCAAGCGGCGTAAAACCAGGCGCTTTAGAATTAATTTGCACCTGTACATTGGTAATATCGGGTACAGCATCTACCGCTAAGTTTTGGATGTTATACACACCAAACCCAGCAAATAAAAATATCAGTGCCAGTACCATCATCCGGCGTTTAACCGCAAAAGAAACAATCCAGTTAATCATGGTACCTCCTAGTGAGCGTGACTTGCGCCGCTTTTTAAAATATCGGCTTTGATCACATAGCTATTGGTTGTGACGTACTCGCTTCCTGGGCTTAAACCCGCGATGACTTCAACCCAATCGCTACTTTTTGCGCCTAAAGTAACAGGGCGTACTTCAAATACACTATTTTTACGCACAAACACACTCGCCATACCGTTAAACTCTTGAATAGCCTCAGGCTTTACACGCACGCGGGCATTAACTTTATCGATACTGACATCACTATTAACATGCATACCTGGACGCCAATGACCATCTGGGTTATTAAGCTCAATACGGGCACGTGCAATGTGCCCGCCAGTCATCATAGGTGCTATAAAAAACACCTTACCTTGGGCATTTAAATGATGATGTAAATCGTAAACGATAGCGCTTTGACCAATGGCTAGATTTTCGATGTTTTCAGGAAAGGCTGAGAGCTCAACCCATACTTTATCAAGGTTCACGACTTGCATTAGCGCACGAGTACTTGCCAGTTCGCCACGCTTTAAATATTGCTCGGTTACCACACCGCTAATAGGACTTTTAATACTGTAGTTTTGCAAAGTTTCTCGATTGGTGACGCTGGCTAATACATCGCCTTTTTGAACGGTTTGACCAATACTGACAAAAATATCGCTGATCAATCCGGTATATGGCGCCATAATTTCTACTGTGCCATGCTGTGTCGGTGTAATAACACCGAACAGCGTGTCGGAAATATCAACCTCGCCGCTTTGTGCTATTTCCGTTTTAATGCCCGCGCCTTTAATTGCTCGCTCGCTAAGCACAGTTTGGCCTTCGTGCTGAGAGTACTCAAAGCTGACGCGTTCACCTTTATAATTAGCAGTAATCAAAAGCTCAAACGAATGTGGCTCATTTATAGGTTGCATGCTAACAAGGTAGCCATTCTCACGGGTAAATTGTATTTTTTGCGGCGCTTCTACTAAGCGTTTTAAGTTTATTTCTATACTTAAATCGTTTATATCTACCGGCTGTTTTTGCTCATAACCATATACGCGCAGCTCAACTTTACCTGCCAATTCTTGCAGCTTTAACTCAAGAGTGAGCTTTTCGTTGGTTAATAAAAAGCCGCCGTGTGGACCTTGTTTTTGGGTTTGCTCTGTTTGCCCATGCTCTGCTGAGGCAAATACATGTGTGCTTGTTAAGCTAGCTACAAACGAGAGAAATACTAATAATGCGATAAAAGTGTTGTTCATGATTGAAAAGTCTCAGTTAAAGATTGGCCAGTTAAACGCTCAAGTGCGAGGTGGGTCTGATATAACGCTGCATATGTGTTAATCAACGCGCGTTTAGAGTCAAAAAGGGCTTGTTGAGCATCAAGTAATTGCAACACCGAAATTTGTCCGCGTTGATAGCTTTTTAAGCTTTGCTCAATGAGTGTTTGGGCTTGGGGAATAACTTGCCCAGATAACAACTGTGCCTGTAACGTCTTACCTTGGTAATAGGCGTACAAAGTACGAACTTGCTGACGTAATTGAACCCGTAACTGTCCTTGCTGCTCACGTAACAATGCCAACTGACTATTAGCCGCTTCAATATTACCGCTATTTGAGTTACTCAATTGCAACGGCATTGAAAACGAAAACAGCAACGAACTGGTATTGTTTTGCTGGTTGTAGCTCACGCCTGCACCTACATTAATGTCACTTTCCCCATTGGCTTTTTGCAGCGTTAAGTTAGCCGCTTGCTGTAAGTATTGCTGCTGTAACATAGCAAAATCAGGGGCTTGGTTAACCGCATTGAGTAACGCTTGCTCAGATTTAAGCTGTATTAGGGTAGTCATATTTCCTGCTAAATCCGTGTAGCCATGTTGCTCACTCCACAGTTCATTGAGCGATAAACGTGCTCGCTCAAATTCGCTATTTAGCTTCGCTTTATCAAGCTCAACTTGGCTTAGTGCATAACGCATACGGGTTACATCTGCTTGCGATACAGCGCCGGCATCAGCTCGCTGCTTTATTGCTTTAAGTGCTTGGCTTACAACCTGATGCCGCTCGCCATTTAGAGAAAGTAAAGTTTGAAATTTAAGCGCCTCGTAATAGCGCTCACCAGTGGTTGCTAATAAGGCTAAGCGAGTATTTTGATACTGTATTGCTTGGGCTTTAATGTTTGCCGTAGCGTAATTTATGCGGCTTTGGCGTTTATCTCCAAGCTCTATAAGCTGGCTAAATGCCAAGGTTATTTCAGCACCTTGCACACCACGCGCCTCGTTTGTTCCTAGCAGGTTTTCAGCCTCTACATTTAAGACAGGATTAGGCGAAAGTGCCGCTTGAGATTTAAGCGCGCTAAGTATTTTTTGATGATAAGGGTAGCGTTTTAATAACGGATTTTGTTGCTCGGTATTTATCAACGCGTGTTTTAGGGTTAACGTTTTAACATTTGCAAACGCACTAAAAGCAGGCAGCGCGCACAGCATCGCCACCAGCATAATTGGTTTTTTATTCATATAGCTTATCCGTTTTTAATCAACAGAGTTCACTTGCAAACCATTTACAACCTACGCAAAAAATAGCGACAGTGTAAAATGCTCAGCAATCTAAAAATGCCTATAACAGCCCATTAAACGCTTACGCGTAGGCAGCTAAAAGCACAACAATCAATTGAAATTAGATTAAAAACTAGCTAAATAAATTCGGTGGCGGTACGTCTGGTGGATAATGTAAGCCGTGATAGCATGTCGCTAAAGTTGGTTTACTTTTCTCGGGAGTTATTGAGTGATTTGAGCTGTGGCTATAACCACTGTGGCAATGCTGGTGAGCATGTATTTCTGTTGTTGGGGCATTATCGCTATCATCAGCAGATGAACCTAGTTGCGATAATGAGCTATTTACGTGGTCAACGTCTTCTTGTAAATGGTACGCGGCGCCGTCACAGCTTATAAAGCTATGCACAAGCACAAGTAACATTACAATTAAAAAACGATTTGAACGCACAGCTAAACGAATTCCCTATTGAAACACACGATTAGATAAGCTCATTACTCATCTAAATATTATTTTCTTCAATACTGTACCTGAAAACATCAAAAAAAGTAATGCAGCAAAATAAAATTTTATTTCATTCAATCTTATTTTGCTGCAAAAAGCCGCTAACCAATGTTAGCGGTCAATATTAACCGTTATTAAGCAACCGCTTGCTCTAAAATTTCACGGCTTTCTTTTAACGTAATAGCTTGGTTTTCACCAAGGGCAACCATGCCATGCGCTTCAAGCTTGCCAATAATATTATCAATGGCAGCCGCTTTGTCATCACCATGCTCAGTAAGCTCAGTGGCTACATTAAGACTGTGGTAAAACGCTTCAATCGCTTGAATTGTTTGCTCTGCTAAATCGTCTGTTTGTGCAAGACCAAATACGTTTTTACCCATTTGTTCTAGTTTTGCTTTTTTAACTGCAAATTGATTTCGCAGTAAAGAAGGCTGAACAATAGCCAGTGAACGGGCATGATCAACGCCGTAAGCAGCTGTAAGCTCATGGCCAATCATGTGGGTTGCCCAATCTTGTGATACGCCAGAACCAATTAAGCCGTTAAGTGCTTGGTTTGCAGCCCACATAAGGTTTGCACGCCATGCATCGTCTTGGCTTTCAAAGTTATCACCCAATGTTTTAAGCGCTTTTAACAGTGCCTCTGCGTAACCTTCTTGAACAAGTGCACCTTCTGGGAATGTTAGGTACTGCTCACACGTATGTACCCATGCATCTACTAAACCATTAACAAGCTGGCGCTGCGGTAATGTTTTCATTACATCAGGGTCCATAATGGCAAATTTTGGTAATACTTCTGGAGATGCAAACGGTAGTTTTTGCTTCGTTGCTTCTTTGCTTACCACCGAGTTTTGGTTAGATTCAGAACCTGTAGCTGGTAGCGTTAATACGGCACCAATTGGTAATGCACTGGTAATTGTATGCTTACCAGTAGGAATATCCCAACCTTCGCCATCATATACAGCTGATGCTGCAATGTATTTAACGCCGTCAATTACAGAGCCGCCGCCTACACCTAAAACGAAGTCGATACCTTGTTCTTTACAAATTTTTACTGCTTGGTCTAGCACTTCAATTGTTGGGTTGGCACCTACGCCCGAAAACTCTACCCAATCAAAACCTTCAAGTGCTGCTGCAACTTGGTCGTATACGCCGTTCTTTTTAATAGAACCGCCACCGTACACAACTAATACTTTTTGATCTTTTGCGATCAAATCAGTAAGTGCGGCAATTTGTTGCTGACCAAATTGAATTAAAGTGGGATTTACGTAGCTAAATTTCATTATTTTGCTCCTAAAGGGGACGGTTAATTACTAAGCACCTTATCAATTCTTAAATAAATAAAGTGTTGATGGATGCATAATAATGGCATAGTACATATATAAAAAGTCTAATAACTGCCAAAAGCTTGCCTAAAACTATCAGCGTTGTTATTTTACGCCAAATACCATTAATTTAAGCCGCCCTTATGACGACCATCGCCACTTTGTTACAACAATACGCAGAGCATAATAAGTTGCTCAGCTTTGAAGGTACCATGGAAACAATTATTCCAGGGGTGTACTTTCATCGCGCCACCAAAAGCTCAGCGCGTCAGCCGCTTATTTATAATTCAGGTATTATTATTGTTGGCCAAGGACATAAAATTATTCACTTCCCTGAGCATCAAATACAATATGGTGCAGGCGATTATTTAGTACTGGGAGTGCCCGTACCACTAGAATGTGAAGCGTTTACTGATAACGATTTACCAGTAATGGGTATAGCAATTGATATAAACCCAGCCATGCTGCACAAACTGGTTAACCAAATGATGCAACATAATCCTATTTCAACACCGTTGACACAAAGCGGTGCCGTCCAAAGTGCCGCTTTAGATATGGCCATGGAGCAAGTCACTCATCGACTGTTAACAGCATTAAACAATCCGCTTGAGGCTGAGATATTTGGTCGCGATATAGTTAAAGAATTAGTATATAGAGTACTATGTGGCCCTCAAGGGCATACCTTAATTGGGCTTGCAATGCATGATGGCCATTACGCGCGCATAGCGCGTACTTTATCAACATTACACAGCGATTACGCAAACCCTATTACCGTAGAGCACTTAGCTGAAGAAGTTAATATGAGTGTGTCATCTTTTCATCGTGCGTTTAAACAAGTTACGTTTGAATCCCCTTTGCAGTATTTAAAAAAAGTACGCTTAGCAAAAGCAAAAGAATTAATAACCACCTCTGGCAGTAAAGCTAACGAGGCCGCATTTAAAGTAGGCTATACTAGTGCTTCACAATTTAGCCGTGAGTTTAAACGACACTTCAATAAAACCCCCAGTGAAATACATGTGTGATTAAAAGTAACCCATTTTTGTACTAAATCATTATTTAAATACTTTATTCCTAGTAAAGCCTACCTGCTTTGTTAGTATGGTTTAGAGTATTCACCCTTTTAGTAGCAATGAATTTTACGATAAAAACAAGAGGTTTTTGAGCATGTTAAGCGCACTTATGATTAGATTTAGCATTTTTATATGCGCTTGTACTATGCTGTTTAGTAGCGTTACTTATGCGCAAGAGCATTGCCAGCTCAATGAAAGAGCAACAACCACATCGGTGTCTTTATCCAAAGAAGTTGTCTCAAATATTAAGCTTAAAAACGGTATCAATCATCTCGAATTAAGCTGTAACTTAAACCAAGGTGGGGTATTTTCTTTTACTCGCCCTGCACTTACAGACTTTTCGTGGCAGCAAAATTCAGTATATAAAACACCTTTAAAAGCCAATCAGATGGCAATTTTAATGGACCCAGGCGTTTTTACTGCACAGCTTACAGTTACTACCTCAGCAGCTTATACCCCACGCTTTAAGTGGTCAGATACACAACCGTTTGTCGAAAAAATACAACGCTATAACCTTATTTTTGGCATTTTTTATGGTCTTTGCGCCACACTTATTTTTTATGCATTAATTATAGGACACGGCATAAAAGACCCTCTTTTTAAACTGTATGGCATTTATATTTTTTGTATCGCTAGTTTTATATTCTTTCAAGAAGGACAGCCTTATTTATTTACACAGCAGTACTACTCTGTGTACGTAAGTCATCTTTACACGTTAAGTATTGGTTTAACTATAGTCAGTGCCACATGGTTTATGAGTGCACTATTAGAGCTACCTAGATACTTTCCAAAGTTAAGCAATACATTAAAAGTTACCGCCTTATGCGTACTGACTTTGTGCTTACAAAAAATAGCGCTCGATCTGCCACTCATAACCAATATTACCTCTGCAGTAACCGGCTATTTATCATTATTTATTGTCATGACTATTTTTATCCTCAGCGCGATACAAACAAAGTACGGTGTCAATGAAGCAAACTTGGTATTTATAGCACTGGCAAGTGTGTTTATTAGTATGACTTTTAGAGTACTACTAACCGATTATAGTCCGTTCATTCAACGCTATGGGTTTGTTATTGCGTTTACAATTGAATCTTTATTACTAGCTATTGCCGTCGGTAGACGAATTCAAAGATTGAGTTATGCAAAAAAACAGGCTGAACGACACGCTAACTTTGATCACTTGTGCCATATATACAATCGTCGTGGGTGGAGCTTAAAAGCAAACGACTTATTGGCAGAGCATAAGCAACGTGGAGGCGTTTTGTGTTTTTTATACATAGATCTAGACCGTTTTAAAGCAATTAATGATACCTATGGCCATGATGTAGGCGACAAAGTACTGTGCAAAGTTGCAGAGTCACTTGGTCAACACATGCGCAGTGAAGATGCTGTTGGCCGCTTAGGAGGCGATGAATTTGTAGCCATGGCATTATTTAATAGCAACGAAAAAATTAACCAGCGAGTTAACACCCTAGAACAACAATTAAACCAGTTAACTATAGAGCATCAGGGCCATACCATTTCCATTTACGCCAGTGTTGGGCAAACTAGCTATACTCAGCCACCTGATAACTTAGACACAGTTTTAAAAGCGGGTGATGAAGCGATGTATAAACAGAAATTGCAAAGAAAGGCAAAGCAGGCTGAAAAAATGGTGGGAACCGCAATTTAAAGGCAAAAAACATGAGCTAGTCAGTAAGACTAGCTCAGCTATAATAGCTAGCTTAATCCTTTTTAAACAGTACCTCAGGATTAACCATGGTTTTCATTTCGAGCACGTTACCGTTGGGATCTTCAATAAAAAACGTTTCTTGTTCAAACTCATCACCAACAAAACGACGGTAAGGTTTATCTAAATATTCAAGGCCGGCATCAGCAATGCGTTGCTTAAGTCCTTGAAACTCACTTTCTGATAAATGAATACCGAAGTGTGGTACAGCCACTGCGCCCATATCAACGTCGTGACGTACCGTAGGTAAACGCTCAACGCTTTGATGCAGAGTTAACTCGTTGCCCCAAAAATCAATGTCTACCCATCGTCCTGCTTCACTATTGCCGGTTTTACAGCCGAGTACGTCACAGTAAAACGTTTTCGCTTTTTCAAGATCGCCAGCGGGGATAGCCAGATGTAAACAGTTAGACATAAATTACCTTAGGTTATAACTTTTAATATATGAAATATGCCGCATTATACATAATTTGCAATTTATAGAACATCAACACTGTTATTTTTAGTTATTCATTGCATATCGATAATTTTCAACAATAATTCACCTTTTAACAATGGTGTATCGATTTTAGTCTTAAATATCAGTTTTTAACTATTAAAGCTAAAACTGATACATTATGATGTGCGCGCCATGACTAAATTCATACTTTTAAAATTCATCACCTTTTTTATCGGCTGCTTGTCGTGTTTTTTAATGCATACCACATTCGCATTGCCTATTGTTGTATCTGCCGGTTTAACGGGGCTTATCGGTTCATTTATTCCATTCCCTGCAGATTACAAAAACCATCCCTATTCAGCTATTTATGCAGGCAGTTTTGCCGGTATGTGCTCCACTAGTTTAATTAATGAATACTGGGAAATTGCGATTATTTCTGCCATTGGTGCTGTTTTATACACACTCACCATTAATGTATTTACGGGGTTTGGCGGACGATTAGGTAGCATTGCATTTGCTAGCGTCGCCTTATTTGTTTTGGCCAAGGAGTTAGTAATATGACGCTTATTTATCCGCTGCTTGCTTTGCTAGGGGCGTTTTTAACCTTTTACTTGGCTAAACATAATCGCTTTGATGGGATCCGAGCCTCTGCAGCCCTATCCATTATTGCCTATTTGATTTTTGCGCAGCTGAGCCTTAACGCTGAGCTATATAGCATCGTTTTTTTTGGCGGCACATTTATTGGAATGAGTGCTCCCCACCGTTTTGGTGTGTATACGCTTGCCAGTTCAGCAATTATATTTTCACTGTTTTTTGCCTATCTAGTGCCTATTCTTGATGGTTTTGGTGGTGCTTTGGGGATTAGTGCATTTTTATCCGTATGTATTTGCCACGTATTTATTTTACTTGGCGCACCACGCAGTAAAAAAACTAAAATTTAAACGTTTTCTTGAATAAAAATTCAATAAAATCTTACACCTATTAAATTGTATAAAAATAACCCATGTTTTTTTGATCAACACTGTTAATAGCTTCGTAGTATTCACAAAGCTGTAACACTGTAACATTCGATTAAAGGAACAATTATGAATAAAGTATTTAAGCTCGGTGCTATCATACTTCCCTTGTTACTTATTCAAGGCTGTAGTAGTGATGACGATAACAACGCTCCAGTAACTGTAGACCCACAACCTGCCGTCTCAGTCTTTGACGCCGCACAGGACTCTGAAGAGTTCACCACTCTTGTTGCAGCACTAGAAGCAACCGGTCTAGATGAAACTCTCGATGATTTAACTACCAGCTATACTGTATTTGCCCCTACCGATGATGCATTCGCATTATTAGGCGAAGAGACCATTAATAGCTTATTAGCTGATACAGACACCCTAAGTTCTATTTTAACTTACCATGTGATCGCTGGCAGAGTAGACGCGCAAACAGCTATTGGCTTAGCGGGTACCACTGTTGAGACAGTCAATGGACAAAACATTGCTTTATCTTTAAATGGTGAGAATTTATTAGTAAATACCAGCACAGTTACAATGACCGACATTGTGACCGACAACGGAATCATTCATGTTATTGACGCGGTGCTCACACCAAAAACAGTGCCAGAAACAGCACCAACTAATAATATCATTGAAACAGCTCAACAAGCTGGCAATTTTAGTACATTACTTGCAGCTCTTGATGCTGCATCCCTTACTTCAGCACTTGCCGATGAATCATCAGAATTTACCGTATTTGCCCCTACGGATGCTGCATTCGAGGCAATTGGTAGCAACTTTTTAAACACGTTACTGGCTAACCCCACCGTTTTAGCCGATATTTTGAAGCAGCATGTACTTGTAGGATCAGTTGATTCTGTTACTGCAATGTCTCTTAACGGTCAATCAGCAGAAACGCTACTTGGCAATACCCTTCCAGTGGCGATAAACGCAGAAACAAACATGCTATCGTTAGGCGGAGCAAACATTGTAGTTAAAGATATTATGACCAATAACGGTGTCATTCATGTGATCGATTCGGTTATTATTTCTGATGTTACTTTACCTCAAAGTACCAATACAATTGCTGATATAGCGAGCGCTGATGGTAATTTTACGACACTTCTAGCTGCTTTAACGGCAACAGGGTTAGATACACTAGTTGCCGATCCAGATAATACTTTTAGTGTATTTGCACCTACAGACGCTGCATTTGCTGCACTCGGACAGGATACAATTAATGCGCTACTAGCTGATACAGATACGCTTCGTGATATTTTGCTGTACCATGTTTTTTCTGACGCGACAGTTTTATCAGATGACGCAGTAAGTATTGCCAATAGCAACAGCAACAAGATAGAAATGGCCAATGGCGACATGGCTGCTATTTCTTATGTAGACAGCTCACTATTTATCAATGATTCGGCAATCACAGAGGCAAATGTAATCGCTAGTAACGGCGTGATTCATGTATTAAACAAAGTAATTATGCCACCGGCTGAAGTTGGTACCCCGACTAAAACAATTGCTACAGTGGCTACTGAAACACCTGCACTATCTACTTTAGTCACTGCACTACAAGCAGCATCACTAGTAGATACCTTTAACGACACCACTCAATCATTTTCGGTATTTGCACCGACAAATGCTGCATTTAGCAAAATCCCTACCGCTGATTTAGAGGCTTTATTGGCTGACACGACTGCATTGACAGGTGTGCTAACTCAACATGTTTTAGGCGCTCAAGTGGGCAGTACTGATGCATTTGCAGCCAATGGTAAAACGGTGACCACGCTTGCTGATAACATGCTAAGCGTAAACGTTGTAGACTTTACCAGCACAGCAAACACAGCAACAGATAGCATTGCTTATGATTCAACTGATAGTCGTTTAGTAACGGGTATGGCTGATGCTATGCCAGGCAAAACAGTTTATGTGTTCGACAATGATTTAGGCGAGGCAATGAGCACGTGTGAAGCAGCTTGTGCAACAACGTGGCCACCGGTTCTTGGTACTGCAGCATCAATTGAAAATGTACCCGGTTTATCGTTAATTGCTCGCTCAGATGACAGCATGCAAGTCGCCTACCTTGGCCGCCCTTTATATACCTTCTCCGGTGATACGGCAGCAGGTCAGAATAATGGCCAAGCTGTGAACGATATTTGGTGGCAAGTAAGCTTACCAGCTACATCACTACAAGTAGCGGGTAGCAATGTAACAACCACTGATATTTATACCAGTAATGGCGTTGTTCACTTAATTGATACAGTGATCACAACGGCCAAATAAACTAAGTTTTACTGTGAGATAAGGCAGGAGTGATGCTATTTACTCCTGGCTTTTTTATAAAAAATAGGCTTACTTATTAATACCTTGGGAGCTTGTTGGGTAACCAAAGACTACTTTTAACTTTGCTTTTAATCCCTTTGCTCTGTAGGTACTTTTAAAGAGATGCTGCCACTGATGAAAGGTAATTTTAATCGGGTTATTACTGTGTAGTTGGCCAATAATTCCGTATTTACAAGGCTTGCTTTCATCCTCTTCTACATAAGTGCCAAATAACTTATCCCAAACAATTAGTACCCCTGCAAAGTTTTTATCTAAGTAGCCACTGTTAATAGCATGATGAACCCGATGATGTGATGGAGTATTAAATACGCTTTCAAACCAACCCAGCTTTTTTACCACTTGGGTGTGAACAAAAAATTGATACGCTAAATTAAGGGCAACTACGGCAAAAACAATCACAGGTTCAAAACCAAGTAATATCATTGGCATCCAAAACAGCCACATGCCCGCAAGCGGATACATTAAACTTTGTCTAAAGGCAGTAGTAAAATTCATTCTCGTAGAGCTATGATGTACGACATGCGCTGCCCATAACCAATGTATATGGTGTGATGCACGATGAAACCAATAATATAAAAAATCTTGCAGTACAAAGGCACCTAATATGGTCAGTACCGTCAATTCAATATCAAATAACCGAAACTGATACAGCCAGTAAAAAAACGGCATTAGTACTATTAATGCAATAGCATCAGCACCTTGATGTAATAAAGCCAATAATGCATTGGCTAAACTGTCTTTTATATCGTAGTGACGCCTAAATTTAATAAACTCGATAGCAACAAACAGCAAAAAAATAGGGCTCAGTGCGAGTAAAATAATTTCAATGCTCATACAACACGCTCCTGAAAATAACGGGCTATTTTTTTAAGTGCTTGGCTAATATCTTTTTTTATAATAAAAGCCAGTATAAAATCGGGTAACCAAAAAGGTGCAATGCAACTAATATGGTAATTAACCTCAATGAGCGATGGCTCTTCATTAATGGTATTTAAGTAAATATCACCACGATGCTGCGCAACGGGCTTGCTACCTATAATACGGTAACTAATATGACTGTTATCTGCAGCTATTATTTGCTCTTTAAAGGTAGTGCCTTGCATTTTTATTTCTCTAATCGTGCCTTTTCCGCCACTTATTTCACCCGGCTCTTGTGGTGCAAGTAGTGTAAAGTGAGCATTAAAAAATCGGCCTAAATCAGCATGCGCTAATAATACGCTGCGTATTTGCTCCGGCGTTGCTGCCACAGCTCGCTTAACCTTTATTTCTACCATGACCTTCACCCTATTATTTTTATCGATCACTAGCATATAAAAATATGCCGTGGCAAACTTGCGATTAGACGACTATTTTTTAGCTTTAGGCGACAAATGAAAACCTTAGCCGATCATTATTTTTGTAGCTGTTTGGATTATCTTGAAGCCCAAGGCTTAGCTAGCCAAGTGGCTTTAAGCGCTATTGATTTTAACGAGTATACCAATAAAAAGTCACAACAAATGGCGCCACGTATCAGCTTAAAAAGCTATAATGCGCTGCTTGGCTATGCACAACAGGCGTTAAACGATCCCTTATTTGGCTTTGAATTAGGAAAACAAATACGCACCGCTGATTTTGGTGTATTGGGGTATTTAATTGAATCGAGTACTAATTTAGCCAGCGCTATTACTGCACTACTTAATTACGACAGCCTAGTGGCTAATATTGGTCGCGCCAAGTTTGAGCAACAACAAACACTGTGTAAAGTAACTTGGTTAGCCGATCCACAATGTAGTTCACAGGCTGTTTTACGAAATATGACCGCTTGGGTCAGCGTGGTACGCCAACTACTTAATCCTGAGCTTTCACCTAGCTGTGTGTATTTTTCAACACACTTTTCAAACACCGAACAACACAGATTAACTAATTGGTTTAATTGCCCAGTAAAAGCTGGCGCTAGCTTTAATCAAATCGAGTTTCCAAGTAATTACTTAACCCTGCCCTTTAAAACCGATAATAGCCAAATCAACGCAATGCTTAAGCAAATGTCAGAGCAACAGCTATCCCAGTTTAAAAGTCAGCAGTTATTATCAGAAAAAATTAATCATATTTTAATGGCAAAACACGACTTACAAGATTGCTCTTTGCTCAGGACAGCTGCGGCCTTAAATATGACGCCACGCACACTACAGCGCTATCTAAAAAAAGAGCAAACCACGTTTGCCGCGCTGCTTGAAGCAGAGCAAAAACGACGCTTATTAACTTATATTCATCACTATTCGTTAAATAAAATCGCATTTATGCTGGGATTTAACGATCAAAGTTCTTTTAATCGTGCCTTTAAACGCTGGCATCATTGCTCGCCTCGTCAATTTATAAAAAACAGCAAGTAAACAATCTGCTTACTTAAAATATACATTTATCATGTACCTTATTAATGTTTTTCTTTACACTAGCGTTATAGTATTGCTTTAAAGACAATTATTTATGCTTTTGCGTATGGTGTTAACTGTTTTTGTATTGTTTTTTTATAGTGCGTTCTGCAACGCCACCCCTGTTACCTTTATCGCTGAAGATTTACCGCCTTATCATTTTAAAAACCCTCAAGGTGAAGCACAGGGCGCACTGGTCGATATAGCTAAAGCAGTTTTAAATGGCACTGATTTAACAGCAAAGTTTGAAATAATGCCAATGGCTAGAATATTCCAACAGCAACGAGCCAATCCTAATGCCATAATAATGTCACTGCTAAAAACACCAAACAGACATCATCAATATAAGTGGCTAGGTAAAGTCTACTTTGCGGACGCATACCTAGTTAGTTTAAGTAACCACAAAGATGAAGTGATTCATTTAAATTTTGCTAAAGAGTACAAAGTAGCCACTATTCGCGGCTACTCTGCACAAGCTTATTTAGAAACTAAAGGCTTTACTGAAAATGAAAACCTAGTATTAGTCAGTTATTATCAACAGCTCTGGAAAATGCTATATAAAGCTCGTATCGACTTTGTTGTAACCAATACGCTCACACTTGAAAACGAGTTAAAGCGCACCGGGCTCGACCCTAATTTAATTTCAAAACGCATCCACTTAGATGAGTTACCCTCTTCTTTGCACTTTGCAGCCAGTAATCAGCTTGACTCACACACAGCAAAAATTATTAGCGATAGGTTAAATGCCATCAAGGAAAGTGGTGAATATCAGCAAATTTTAAATAAATGGCAACTCCCTATGCCAAAAAACCTTTAATACTCAGCGGGCAAGGTATTCTGTGCTAGATAATTTTTTAATGAGATAAACAAAGGTGCGGGCAAGTCATTAATATCGCACCAACGCCACTGTAAACATTTGTGAGGCTCTTTATTTATAACCTCTCCGCCTTCATAGTCTGCTTGCACATATAAGGTAATATAATGTTTGTTCTCTGCGCTAAAAATATCGTTGGTAAAATCGAGTTTACGAATATTAGTGACATTGAGCCCAGTCTCTTCTACTACTTCACGCACAGCGCATTGCTCAACAGTTTCACCAAATTCTAAATGCCCTCCAGGGGTTGCCCACGTATTTGCGCCATGTGCGCCTATCCGTTCACCGAGTAAAATTTTATTATCATGCATTACTATTACTGCAACGCCTACTCTGACCATTTGATTCATTCTTATATCCATTTACTCTCATTAATTACTGATTCATTTTACATTAGTTGGAACTTTTTAGTTCTATACAATCATCACGTTGGCCAAAAACTAAAAGCATCGCTTACTATTTAACCGACCATAGTCGAATATCACTGCTGATAAAAAGCGCTTAGTTTTAAATTACGTTAGATTATATTTTCCTTAGGAGCCTTTATGTCAGGTGAATACAAACAACATTACAACGAGTTTAAACAAGACCCGGCAGCGTTTTGGTTATCACAAAGTAAGCGACTACCTTGGTACAAGGCTCCAGAAACCGCATACACACAAGATCAAGAAGGACTACACCACTGGTATGCAGACGGCGAACTTAACAGCTGCTTTTTAGCCGTAGATCAACATGTAATCGCTGGGCATGGTAATGAAACAGCGTTAATTTATGATTCACCGGTTACCAATAGCAAACGCAGTTATAGCTATTTACAACTACAGCAAGAGGTCGCTAAATTTGCAGGGGTAATGCAGTCTTTAGGAGTGATTAAAGGCGACCGCGTAGTGATTTACATGCCCATGATCCCCGAAGCCGTAATTGGTATGTTGGCATGTGCCCGAATTGGCGCTATTCATTCTGTTGTGTTTGGCGGTTTTGCAGCGCATGAATTAGCGGTACGGATTGATGACGCCAAGCCCAAATTGGTACTCACTGCCTCTTGCGGTGTAGAAGTAAATACCATAATTGAATACAAAGACTTGCTCGATAACGCGGTTGAAGCTGCTAGCTATAAAGTTGAACACTGTATTATTTATCAGCGTGAGCAAGCCACCGCACCGCTTATGCCCGAACGTGATATTGACTGGGCTGTTGCAATGCAAACAGCCACACCGGTTGATCCCGTTGCGGTCAGTGGCGATCATCCACTTTATATTTTATACACCTCTGGCACAACAGGGACACCTAAAGGTGTGGTGCGTGAAAATGGCGGCCATGCGGTTGCTATGCATTACAGTATGGAAACCGTATACGGCATGAAACCCGGTGACGTATTTTGGGCCGCCTCTGATATTGGCTGGGTAGTGGGTCATTCGTATATTGTGTATGCGCCACTTATGTATCGATGCGCAACTATTTTATTTGAAGGAAAACCGGTTAGAACCCCCGATGCCAGTGCTTTTTGGCGCGTAGTAGAAGAATACAAAGTGAATGCCCTATTTAGTGCCCCCACTGCGTTTCGCGCGATTAAAAAAGAGGATCCCAATGCCGATGGCTTTAAACAATACGATACCTCTAGTCTCAAACGATTATTTTTAGCCGGAGAGCGTTTAGACCCACCTACCTACGATTGGCTCAAAGAAAAAACAGGTTTACCGGTGCTTGATCATTGGTGGCAAACAGAAACGGGCTGGGCAATTGCGTGTAACCCTGTTGGCATTGAACACCTGCCAACAAAAGCAGGAAGCTCAACAGTTGCAACACCTGGGTTTGATGTAAGAATTTTAGATATGAATGGGGATGAATGTGCTCCGAATGAACAAGGCGCGGTTGTTATAAAGCGACCTTTACCACCGGGATGCTTACCGACAATTTGGCAAAATACGGCTCGTTTTAAGGCTGGTTATTTGGCTGAATATGAAGGCTACTATTTATCTGGTGATGGCGGTTATATTGATGACGATGGCTACCTCTTTATTATGGGTCGCACCGATGATGTAATTAATGTCGCAGGGCACCGTCTATCCACCGGTGAAATGGAAGAAATTGTTGCCGCGCACCCAGCTGTGGCTGAATGTGCAGTATTTGGTATTAGTGATGCGTTAAAAGGGCAAAACCCAATGGCGATGGTGGTGCTAAAAAATGATTTTCATGGCTCACATAAAGAGGTAGAACAGCAATTGGTGCAAACCGTGCGTAATCAAATTGGTGCTATTGCGTGCCTTAAAAATATTATGTGTGTAGAGCGATTACCAAAAACCCGTTCTGGCAAAATTTTACGTAAAAACCTGCGGCAGTTAATTGATGGTGAAGAACTGCAAATTCCATCAACCATAGATGATCCAAGTATTTTTGAAGAACTCAGCCAGCAACTCGAGCATGGTAAACTGTAACTACATAATGTAAAAAGTCTTAAATAGACTTTTTACATTGCAGCTGCTTAACTAATAATCAGTAATTAATAATAGCGTCCTTATGGAGTATTAATGACAGGAACACGCGCACAGCTGCGAGATTTTTTACTGCAATGGTTTGGCGATTATTTTCCGGGAAGTCCATTTTTATGGTACGACCTGATTGTATTGGCTTGGATTGCGCTATTTGCATTAATATTACACCTCATCTTAAGACTGGTTTCTCAGCGTTTAGTTAAAAACCGTTTTAGCGAACAAGCTGCGCAACCCGATAGCAAAAGTCCTTTATATTCAGCAAAAAAGCTCGCTCGTAATATCTCATTTGTTTTACAAGGAGCGGTCGTTGTTATTCAAGCGCAACTGTGGGTACCCGAAGGCACCACGTTTTTGTATTTGATTAAAATGATCACCGATCAATGGATCATTTTATTTGCCTTACTTTCGCTATTTTCTTTACTGGATATATTTCAAGCAATTTCCGATAAGCGCCCCTTAAGCGCTCACTTTCCGCTGCGCGGCTTTTTGCAAACAATTAAGCTTATTGCCAGTGTATTAACTGCCATTTTAGCCGTTTCATTGTTAATGAATAAATCACCGTTAATTTTACTAAGCGGCTTAGGCGCTCTGTCTGCGGTGTTATTACTGGTATTTAAAGACGCTATTTTAGGATTAGTAGCAGGTATTCAGCTCTCTGCCAATAATATGCTGGCGGTAGGTGACTGGTTAGAAATGCCTAAGTACGGTGCCGACGGTGATGTTATTGATATTGCGTTAACCACGGTTAAAGTAAGAAATTGGGATAAAACCATTACCACCATTCCTACTTATGCCTTGATCTCCGACTCATTTAAAAATTGGCGCGGTATGTCAGACTCTGGTGGACGCCGGATAAAACGCAGCATTCACCTTGAAATGAGTAGTGTGCACTTTTTAGACGAAGCCGCAGTTGTTGCCCTTAAAAAAGCCGATTTACTAAGTGAGTACCTTGAAAGTACGCTATTGGTTATTGAGGAGCAAAACATCACTAAAAAAGTAGATATGAGCTGCACTTTAAATGGCCGCAGGCTAACTAATGTGGGTACATTTCGTCACTATTTGGTCGCGCTATTAAAACAGCACCCACATATTCATCAAGGTATGACCTTAATGGTAAGGCAATTAGCGCCAACAACCCAAGGTTTACCTATTGAGATTTATGCATTCACCAATACCACTAATTGGGGTGAATATGAAAATATTCAGTCAGATATATTTGATCATATATTAGCGGTTTTACCCGCCTTTTCGTTACGTGCCCATGAAGCACCAACAGGAAGCGATATTCGCCAACTAATTAACCTGAACTCTGGTTAAGAGATTTACTAACATATTGAATCAAAATGATATTTATGTTTATTTTCTCTAGCCAGAGATTTTCAGTGAAAACAAGTCGAAATTACGCGTCAATAGCTAGTCTATTGCAAGTAAATTCAACGCAGTTAGCGCTCAAAATAGCTGCTTGAGATAATAAATCTAGCTCACGCAGAGTCAGTCTAAATACGCTTTAATTGTGCAATAAGCCACTGATGAATATCGCTGTTATTTGAGCGAGGATGCCATGCTGCAATCACCTTAAACGGCGGCGGTAATAATTCAATCTCCAATTGCTTTACCTTACTATTTGGCAATAACCTTGATGGGTAAAACGCAATTAAATCGGTGGTATTGAGTAAATCAGGCACTGATGAAAACCCAGGTACTGACATGACAATATTTCGTTTGTAGCCTTTATCTGCAAACCAGCGATCGTGCGATCCACGTAAGTTTGCTCTAGATGCCGACACCACCAACTGCGGCCGGCTCGCAACCTCAGATAAGCTCAAAGGCTTTGAAGGTGTGGGCGCATGTGCGCCTGCAATACAAATATGTTGTTCTTCAAATAGGGTATCGTAGACTAAATTATCAGGTATAAATTCAACAAAGCTAATCAGTAAATCAAGCTCCCCTGCGCTGATAAGCTGGTTAACGTTATCGGATGCGAAGTCTCGAATAATCAACTTTAAACCTGGCGCTTCACGGCGAGTAATTGCTAATAACTGAGGTAAAAGTGCAGCAATCGCATAGTCCGTAGCACTTATAGTAAAAACGCCTTGATAACTCTGCGGGGAAAACTGTGACGGCACTAATAATGCGTCTAGTTGACTCAGAATTTGATTAATTGATAGTTCAAGCGCCAGCGCTTTTGGCGTTGGCAGCATCGTATTGCCTTGACGAATAAACAGCCTGTCATCAAATAAATCGCGTAATTTTCGCAGCTGCTCACTAATAGCTTGCTGAGTTAGCCCCATTTTTTGCGCAACATGCGATACATTTTTTAATTTGAGTAAAGCGCTTAAAACTCGCAACTGCTTTATATCCAGCCGACCTATACCATTCATAATTGTATCTAAAACAAAAAAGTGTTGTTTCAAATTGTAGCTTTAAATCCCTATGCTCACCAGCATTGTTATAAGCGCTCAGCAGCATAGTTAATTTAAAAGGTATTAAAATGAGTCAACCGAGTAAAAATATCGACAGTTTATTTTCATCCATTAGTTTAGGGCCATATACCCTGAAAAATCGTATTGTTATGCCGCCACTTACCCGCTCACGCAGTACAGTACCTGGCAATATCCCCAACGAAGTAATGGCCACCTATTATGCGCAACGTGCAAGTGCTGGCTTTATGGTTACCGAGGGCACTCAAATTGAACCCAGAGGACAAGGATACGCTTGGACACCCGGTATTCACTCTGCAGAACAAATCGATGGCTGGAGAAAAGTGACTAATGCCGTGCATGCAGAAGGGGGAGTTATTTTTGCCCAGCTTTGGCATGTAGGCCGTGTATCGCATACTAGCCTACAACCAAATGAAGCCAAACCTGTTGCTCCCTCAGCAATAGCAGCTGATAGTGTGAAAGTGTTTATAGAAACAGGGCCAGCTCAAGGCGCTTTAGCCGATCCAAGTGAACCGCAAGCTTTAACAACAAATGAAGTCAAAGAGCTTGTTGGCATGTATGCACAAGCTGCCCGTAATGCGCTAGAGGCTGGGTTTGATGGTGTGGAACTGCATTGTGCTAATGGCTACTTAGTAAACCAATTTATTTCTGAGCATAGTAACCAACGTGAAGATGAATACGGTGGCTCACTGACTAATCGCTTACGCTTTTTAAAAGAGATTGTTGCTGCCGTTAGTGATGTAGTTGGCGCTGAGCGTTTAGGGGTTAGATTTGCGCCGCTATTTAGCAGTACTGATGAAACCCGTGTTTATTTAGGATTAGTAGAATCAGACCCTCAACATACTTATATAGAAGCCATTAAAGTACTTGAGCAAGCGGGTATTGCTTATCTTTCAATTGCTGAAGCCGATTGGGACAATGCCCCAGATTTGCCAGAGCAATTTTACCAAGCGGCACGCGCAGAATTTTCTGGACGTATTATTTACGCAGGTAAATACACAGTTGATAAATCTGTGGCAATGCTAGCTAAAGGTTATGGAGATTTATTTGCTTTTGGTCGCCCTTTTATTGCCAATCCTGATTTACCAGCGCGTATTAAACATAATTGGCCATTAAATGAAGCCGATGCTACTACTATGTATGGTGGCACTGAGCAAGGCTACAGTGATTATCCTCGCTACAAAAACGATTAGCAAAATGGCCATGGATGGCCTCTAAAATTGCTAAAAGCGCGATAATCCACTCTATCTAAATCTCCCAAATAAGTCTTATCACTGTTTTTACCTTATCGAAAATATCATACATTTGGTTAAAAAATGTCGATAAAAGTCATTTAAATTAGTTTTAAAGTATTGTTTTTAAATAATTAACAAGCATTAAAGTAGTAATATTTCTCAATATGAATACAATAAGCCTTTATTTTTTAGACATCGGTCTTTGGAGCATAGGTTGTTAAAATTAGCAGGAGTTAAATCAACTTCTTTGAGCCTTTTAGGTCTATGTGGCTTATTTTTATTATTAGTTCAGTTTCAAGCTCAATGGCAAAGTAAGCTCTCTCTTATTAATAACCTTGTTTATCCATTACTGATTATTACTGCTGTATTTGCTACTCAGTTTAATCGAAGTCGAGTTGCATTACTTTGCGCATTTTGGGTGCTTTATTTATCTTCATTAGACTACGCTTTACCTTGGTCTGACTGGCTCAAAGCGCAACCTGACTGGACCTTATTATGCGCTACAAGTTTATTAATGCTATTGGCAGTTATAAAAGATAGAGCGCTCTTATCAATACACACAGTAACTCGCAGTTTACTCGTTATTGTCTGTGGCGGTACTGCATTTGCTTGGTTAGCACTGAGCCAACACTTGCAAGAACTAACAATACAATCTTCTTTTTATACTCAGCTGCTTCCTTATTTACCCATTGTTTTACCGCTTTCAATAATTGGCGGCTTGCTTATTTGGCAAAGCTTAAGAGCCCATAACCTGACTCAAACCGCCTTATTAATTACTTTTATTGTCTGGTGCCTTAATCAGCAACACATTATTGATTTTCCTTGGTCTGTAATAGCCGTGCTTATGGCTTCTTTGTATTTATTGGCAGTAAGTACAGACTCTTATTATTTAGCCTATAGAGACGATTTAACCAGCTTACCAACGCGGCGAGCACTTAATCAGCTTGCTTTATCATTAGGGCGAAAATACACCGTTGCTATGCTCGACATTGATCACTTTAAAAAATTCAACGATACCTATGGCCACGATATTGGCGACCAAGTTTTAAAGCTAGTGGCGGCTAAAATGACTGGCATTAAAGGGGGTGGCAAAATTTACCGTTATGGTGGAGAAGAATTTACGGTGGTGTTCCCGCGTAAAACAACCGAGCAGTCAATCCCTGAACTAGAAACACTGCGCGAAAATATTGCCACCTACGACATGGTGATCAGAAACCCAAAACGCACCGATAAAAAATCTCGCAAAGGTAAGCAGCCAAGTGACAACAAAACGGTAAACGTGACGGTTTCTATAGGTGTAGCGCAAAGAGTGGCAAAACAAAGCTTTGATGAGGCATTAAAAAATGCCGATTTAGCCCTTTATAGAGCTAAAAAGAAAGGCAGAAATAACGTTAGCGAGTAATCCTTTTAACGTGGCACGCTAACTTAATAATAGCGTGCCCAAAGGCAACTAAATTTAACTACAACTTATTGCTTTTCCAAAACCGCTTTTAAATTATTTAATGCCGATACAGAAAAACCACGGTCGTAAAAGTAAATAATTTTGCCACTCTCATCAAGCAGTATTACACGACTGTTATTAGGGTTTTCGTTGCCAGTAAATGCCTGAACTTTATCGCCATCTTTGTAAATTGTGATCACCCCACCCCACAACTCTTTTGGGATCCCCTTACGCATGCCGCTATCAATTAAGGTACTAAACATACGAGGAACCATGCCCTGAATAGTTGGCAACTCATAGGCCGTAACATCAACTGCAGTCATATCTAAACCAATAAGCCAACGATCAATATCAAACTGGCTATCTTGTTTATAACCAATTAATAGCAACGTATGTGGGTTGTTAAAGTCATCAGGAATAGTGAATGACTGTTGCTCTAAGCTTTCTCCTGTAACAGTGGGAAATTGCTTACCAAGCAGCGCTTGATTTGGATACTGGGTTGAACATCCGCTAACCACTAAAACTATCACCAGCGTCATTATTGCCTTTAACATACCTTTACTCCCTATTTTTAAATAAATCTAAAGTGAACACGTTGACCAATTAATTCGTATGAGACTTACGCTTTAAACAAGGCTTACGATCTATAGTAAATCCCATAATTTGAAGAAAATACAATCATATGAGCTGATTTTTTCAATAATGTGCTCATTCGTTATACTTTAATATTATTACTATATTCCTTTTAATTCTATCCCATAGCGAAAGTGTATTTTGTTAACGTCTTACAAAACGTTAAAGTGCCGCGCTAATTCACAGCTATAAAAGAGGGTACCATGTCGCTTGCTGTATTATTAATGTTGGCATTATTTGTCGGTTTGCTGTTTGCTATTTATCTTGTTTCGCAAAAAAGCAGCTCTTTATCTCGTACCGTTTTATTTGGTTTAGTGCTTGGTAGCGCCTTTGGTTTAGCCCTACAGTTTTTGTTTGCCCACTCCCCAGAAACCATTAAAGAAATACTCAGCTGGGTAAGCATAGTAGGTAAAGGCTATGTCGGTTTGCTAAAAATGATCATTATGCCACTAGTATTGGTCTTTATGATTGCCGCTGTGGTTAAGCTTGAGAACCAAGGCTCACTAGGGAAAATATCCTTTATTAGTATCTCTGTTTTACTGTTTACCACCGCAATTGCAGCGCTAATTGGTATTGCTGTAACGTATGGATTTGACTTGAGCATTGAAGGGCTTGTTTCGGGTACTCGTGAAGCCGCTAGAATGGACACCCTACAAAGCAAAGCCGCGAATGTAGCCGACCTAAGTGTGCCGCAAATGCTACTGAGCTTTATCCCTGAAAACCCATTTGCGGATTTAAGTAATCAACGTTCAACCTCTATTATTGCCACGGTTATATTTGGTGTACTTGTTGGTATAGCTGCACGTAAAGTAATGCTTGAAAAAACAGAACTTGCTAGCCCAATTCGTAACGGTGTAAACGCCCTACAAGCAACAGTAATGAGCTTAGTTCGCATGGTAATTGCACTAACGCCTTATGGTGTTGCGGGCCTAATGGCAAGCGTTGTGGCAAACTCAAGCAGTAGCGATATTTTAAATTTACTCGCCTTTATTGTGGCTTCTTACGTGGCTATTTTACTAATGTTTGTTGTGCATGGTTTATTGCTTAGCTTAGTCGGCGTTAATCCAAAAAATTACTTTGAAAAAATTTGGCCTGTGCTTACCTTTGCTTTTAGCTCACGTAGCTCAGCGGCATCTATTCCTATGAATGTTGATGTGCAAATTAACCAGTTAAAAGTGCCACCTGCAATCGCTAATTTATCGGCTTCTTTTGGTGCCACTATAGGTCAAAACGGTTGTGCTGGTATTTACCCTGCTATGCTTGCGATGATGGTTGCGCCAAGTGTGGGGATTGACCCACTTACATTTGAGTTTATTTTACCGCTAATTGGTATTGTGGTTATTAGTTCGTTTGGTATTGCAGGTGTTGGCGGTGGTGCTACCTTCGCAGCGTTGGTTGTATTACCGACCATGGGACTACCTATAGAGGTAGTGGCTTTACTTATTTCTATTGAACCATTAATAGACATGGCGCGCACTGCACTCAACGTGTCGGGCTCTATGACCTCAGGTGTGATCACCAGTAAATTAATGAAAACTCAATAGCACTCACTTTAATCTAATAGCCCAGCCTACGCTGGGCTTTTTTATGTCTGCCCCTCTTTCAAAGCTCTTTAGTGATTTGTTTATTTAATCATTTAACTTTAATGAATCATTTTTATAGATTGTATCAATCGCTTTATTTCACACACGGTTTTTAGCCTCCTTACTATACTATTCGCACTGCTTAGTGCATTCAGGCTCATTTAACAACAACTTGAATGAAGTTTTAGCCTACTGTTTTTAAATGAGTAGACCCTATTTTTAATACGCTTTGTATATAACGAAATTCGTTAACTTTAAGGAAGCTGACAATGAAAAACCGATCATTTACAAAAAAAGCGCTTGTTGGATTTATAAGTATGGCACTTATGTCTGGCTCTGCTTTTAGTCAAGAAAAACCACAAATGTCTAAGCCACAAGGTGCTGTAGGCATGGGTGAGGCAAAAATGGGTGCAACCAGAACCAACCAATTTTGGTGGCCAGATCAACTTAACCTATCTCCTCTTCGCGATCATGATCTACGTTCAAACCCTTACGGTAGTGACTTTAATTATGCAGAGGCATTTAACAGCCTAGATTTAGACACTGTAAAAAGTGATATCGACGCTCTGCTAACCCAATCTCAAGATTGGTGGCCGGCAGATTTTGGTAACTATGGCCCATTTTTTATTCGTATGACTTGGCACAGTGCAGGTACTTATCGTACGCTTGATGGCCGTGGTGGCGCTGGCGGTGGTCAACAACGTTTTGAACCGCTTAATAGCTGGCCAGATAACGTAAGCTTGGATAAAGCGCGCCGTTTACTTTGGCCAATTAAACAAAAATACGGTGAAGCCCTTTCATGGTCAGATTTAATCGTATTAGCCGGTAATGTTGCCTTAGAAAACATGGGATTTGAAACCTATGGTTTTGCTGGTGGTCGTACTGACGATTGGGAACCAGACATGGTTTACTGGGGTCCTGAAGTAGAAATGCTTGCCAGCGACCGTGAAGATGCCAGCGGCAAACTAGAACGCCCATTGGGTGCAACACACATGGGTTTAATTTATGTAAACCCAGAAGGGCCTAAAGGGGTTCCTGATCCTATTGGCTCAGCTAAAAATATTCGTGTTGCGTTTTCTCGCATGGCGATGAACGATGAAGAAACCCTAGCACTTATCGCCGGTGGTCACACCTTTGGTAAAATGCATGGTGCGCACAAACCTAAAGACTGTGTGGGTGCAGAGCCTGCGGCAGCAGGTATTGAAGAGCAAGGTTTAGGCTGGAAGAACAAATGTGGTAAAGGTCACTCTGAAGATACCGTATCTAGTGGTTTAGAAGGCGCATGGACACAAGCACCTACTCGCTGGTCATCATTATATTTAAGCAACCTACTTAACTTTGAGTGGAAACAAACTCGCAGTCCTGCTGGCGCTATTCAGTGGATCCCAACAGATGAATCATTACATAAGTCAGTACCTGATGCGCACGTTAAAGGTAAATTTAACCCACCGGTAATGACCACTGCCGATTTAGCGTTAAAATTTGATCCTGAATATCGCAAAATTGCTGAACGCTTTTTAAATGACCCAAAAGAGTATCAACTTGCATTTGCTAAAGCATGGTACAAATTAACTCACCGAGATATGGGACCACCACGTAACTTTTTAGGTAAAGAAGTACCTAAAGAAGACTTAATTTGGCAAGACCCTATTTCAGCAGAGACTAAATCAAACATTGATGCTGGTGCAGTAAAAGAGCTGAAAGCTGCTATTTTAGACTCGAACCTAAGTGTACCTGAGTTAGTACGTGTAGCATGGGCATCGGCTGCCAGTTACCGTGATTCAGATATGCGCGGCGGTGCCAACGGCGCACGTATTGCGCTAGCACCACAAAAAGATTGGGCAGTAAATAATCCAGCAGAAACCACAAAGGTACTTAAAGTATTAAAAGCGATTCAAGCTGACTTTAACGACAGCTTATTTAGCAAAAGCCATGTATCGCTTGCTGATTTAATTGTGCTTGGTGGTAATGCAGCGATTGAAAAAGCAGCCAAAGATGCAGGCTACTCAGTAGACGTGCCGTTTAATGCTGGCCGTGGCGATGCTACACAAGCACAAACTGACGTTAATGCATTTAGCTTATTAGAGTTGCCTGCCGATGGTTTTAGAAACTATTTTGATGCAGATAAGAGCTATAAATCACCAACTGAAATGCTGATTGATAAAGCGGATCAGCTTGACCTAACAGTTCCTGAAATGACTGTATTAGTCGGTGGCTTACGTTCACTTGATGCAAACTATAAAGGCACTGACTACGGCGTATTTACTGACAAGCCTGGTACTCTAAATAACGATTTCTTCGTTAACTTATTAGATATGTCGACGGTATGGAAAAAATCGTCAGATGCTGGCATTTATCAAGGCTTTGACCGTCAGTCGGGTGAGCAAAAGTACACCGCTACTTCGGTTGATCTGATTTTTGGTTCAAACTCAGAGCTACGTGCAGTTGCTGAGGTGTATGCTTTTGATACATCAAAACAAAAGTTTGTAGAAGACTTTGTTAAAGCATGGACTAAAGTAATGAATTTAGACCGTTAATAACCATTAAATAACACAACCACAGCGCTGCAATAATTGCAGCGCTTTTTTATTACTAAGCTACTTTAAAGCAAGTACTCGATCACGCAAGTCATCGGCACTCACATGTTCAGGCGCAACCGGCTCACCAATCGCTACGCTTACCAACGACCATTTGGGTCTAGGTAGTCGCCATTTAGTTTTTCGACTAAACATACTGCCCCATAATCCATCTAAATGAACTGGGATAACAGGCACAGGCGTGCGCTGAATTATTTTTTCAATTCCGCGGCGAAATACATCAACTTCGCCATCACCGCTGAGCTTGCCTTCAGGAAAAATACCCACCAGCTCACCACGTTCCAGTGCTTGCGCAATGTTATCAAAAGCTTTATTAAACGCCTTAGGATTTGATTTTTGACTATCAATTGGGATAGCTTTGGCCATTTTAAACAACCAATTAAGTGCCGGTGAATAGTAAATAGGTGCAAATACAACAAACCGAATTGGCCTAGGTGACGCCGCTAAAATAAACATCCAATCAACAAAGCTAACATGATTACTTACCACCACCGCAGCGCCTTCATCGGGAATATTGAGCTCGCCTTTAGTGCGCACGCGATACATGCAAATCGCTAAAATGTAGATAATAAAACGTAAGAAAAACTCCGGTACTTTGGTGTATATGTACAGCGATATTAGTAAATTAAGCCCTGCTAATAACAATAGTAATTGTGAAATATCCCAGTGTAATAGCGTTAAAGTAACAATACTTAAAACGGCGCTGCCAAC
The DNA here is from genome assembly GCF_005887255.1 of Pseudoalteromonas sp. S1609. Taxonomy (GTDB): domain Bacteria; phylum Pseudomonadota; class Gammaproteobacteria; order Enterobacterales; family Alteromonadaceae; genus Pseudoalteromonas. The sequence goes on from NZ_PNDJ01000057.1 coordinate 30,793, forward strand.
CATAAACAATGCATTTAACACATTGTTAGCTGCAATTACTCGTGAACGGCTATCGGGGTGAGTACGCTGCTGAATGAGTGCATACAAAGGTACCGTATAAAACCCTGCGGCAATACCTATTCCTGCCATCCAAACAAAATGCCAGAGCATATCGCCGGTATTAATCACTTGTTCAAGAGTAAGCTGCAACTCACTCACTTGGTGATAAAATTCAATACCAGGCTCTTGGCTTAGTAAATATAAAAATAAGGTAATTAATAGTGCACCAAAAGGCACAATACCTAACTCAATACGTGAGCGCGATAGCTTTTCACACAATAAAGATCCTAATGCAATACTTAACGAAAACACCACTAAAGCAGCTGTCACCACCAACTCATCACCTCCCATTACATGTTTTACGTAATTAGGGAGCGCCGTTAGTATCACCGCACCAATAAGCCAAAACCAACTGATCCCTAATACTGACTTACCCACCGACTCGGTTTGTGCCTTAAGCGCATTAAAAACACTTTTGGTTGAAGTAATAGGGTTAATCGATACTTTTAAGTTAGCATTATTGGCTGCACTTTTAGGAATAAATCGACTGCTTAAAAAGCCAATAACCGCAAGGCTCACTATTGCGATACTGATATAAATAGGGCCCGCTGCTTGGGTTATATAATAGGTACCAAATACGGTGCCCAATAAAATAGCGACAAAAGTGCCAGACTCCACCAGTCCATTGGCTTTGGTTAGCTCATTTGGGGCCACATGCTGCGGTAAAATAGAGTACTTAAGCGGTCCAAAAAAAGTGCTTTGTAAACCCATTAAAAATACAGTACCTAACATTAACCAAACCTGCTCGGTTAAAATCGATACTACGCCCACCAGCATAATAGGAATTTCGCAAAACTTTACGATGCTGATCAGTTTTGATTTTTCCAACTTTTCTGCAATTTGCCCAGCCATGCCTGAAAATAGAAAAAACGGTAAAATAAATAATCCTGCCGCCAGATTAGAATAAAAGGCACCATCAGCTACCGTAGCAGCCTGAAAAATTAAAATAAGCAGGATTGATTGCTTATAAACATTGTCATTTAAAGCAGAGAAAAACTGCGTCACAAACAGAGGTAAAAACCGTTTACTACCCAGTAAAGCTCCTTGAAATTGTTGTTTATTTTCCTTCATTACGGTCTCTTAAAATTAGCTTCAGGGTTTAGATTACCACTGTGGAAAAGAAATACGAACCCACTTTTTAAGTACATGCTCAAACATATATTTAAATAAAAAAAATAGCTAACCCAACAAAAATGACTAACAAATGAACAAAGCGACTAAATCTTGCGTATAAGCGTTTATGAGTTGTAAATAGAACATCTATGTTCTAAACCTAAAAGGTGACTAAAAAAGGAGCATCTTTATGCCAACTACAAACACAATAGATAAAGACACTAAATTCGCACGTTGTTTAGAGTGCAACAAAGTAAATACATTTGCCGCTTTTCATTGGCTTTCGTTAGCGTTTAAAGATATGGCGCGCGCGCCCATGTTAAGTTTAATTTACGGTTTAATCTTCACGCTTATTCCGGTAGCGATTGTTTACTCTGTTGTACTTACCGACAGCCACTTAGCTATTTTACCTGCAACCGTTGCTTTTGCTTTAATCGGTCCGGTATTCGCCGTTGGCCTATACGATGTAGCCTGGGAGCTTGAGAAAGGCCACAAACCTACATTAAGCCATTCATTGAAATCAATGTTTCGTAACCCCGTAGGTGAATGGGGTTTTGCGGTATTACTCATGGTGATTATGATTATTTGGATGCGCCTAGCTGCAATTGTGCATGCATTATATCCAAACCACGCAAATCCTACCTTTGAAGAACTTTCTGCGTTTTTAACTATAGGCAGTATTATCGGCGGAATTTTGTTGGTCAGTGTGTTTTCAATCTCAGCATTTACCCCGCAAATTATGATGGAAAGACGTGTTGATATAATGACCGCAGTCGTTTCTTCAATCCACGCAGTCAAAGAAAACTTTGCAGCCATGGTTGTGTGGTCAATTTGTATATTTGTACTGGTAGCGCTTGGCTTTGCTGCAGGTGCCGCTGGATTCATTATTATTATGCCGCTACTTAGTTACGCTAGTTGGCATGGATACATCGCAGTTATCAAAACTAAAACACCACGTGGCTATGAATAACACTTACCAGTAGTTTTAAGCACTTAATTAAATGCTTTTTGGCATTTAATTAAGTGTTGCCTCTTCTCCCTCAGTTTACAAAATACGTAAAAACCTTGATCTGAATAAGGTGCAAAGCTTAAAAATAACGCTAATATATGCTGATACACTGCAGATAATATAAAGGAATAAACATGAGTCAAAACGTTACAGACTTAATGACAGCTAACCCATTTTCGGTAAACATAAAAAGCACTTTGCATGACGCACACAATTTAATGAAAGAAAAAAACGTTCGTCATATTCCTGTTATTGACGAAGACGGCGCATTTGTCGGTATGCTTACCCAAAAAATAATGGTCGCCAAAGTTATGGGGATCATGGCAACGTTTGGTGCTAATGCATTACAACGCAAAGAAAAACTCACAAAAGTAGAAGATATTATGGTGAGTGATTTTATCAGTGTAACGCCAGAGCAGCCGCTATCAGATGTCGTTAAATTTTTTGTAGATAATCGCCACGGTTGCATGCCCGTTGTGAGCGAGCAAGGTCAGCTAGTAGGTATTTTAACGTCTTCTGATTTTGTGCGTTTAGCTGCAGCACTGCTCTCGTAAATCCCTTATTTAATAAAAACTGCATTTGGCTTCACTAAGTGCAGTTTTTATTCGCTTAAAAGATATATAAAATTAACAGCATAGATAGCTAAGTCACTAACAGCCTGCTATGGTAAACCCCCTGCTTTTAATGGTTATTACAAGGTAAGTTTTCATATGGCTAATCAATTAAATGTACTAGGAACTCGCTTACAACTTTGCTGTGGCAACGGTGGCTATACCCGTGAGGGATTTTGCTATGTACCAGATTCAGACTTTGGCAATCATAGTGTATGCGCCATTATGACCGACGAATTTTTGCAGTTTTCCAAGGCGCAAGGCAACGATTTAATTAGCCCTAATCCTTTGTATGATTTTGCTGGTTTAAAAGCTGGCGATAAGTGGTGCTTATGTGCGATTCGTTGGTATCATGCCATTGCTGCGAATGTTGCTCCTCCTGCGGTACTTGAAGCGACAAACCAAAAAGCGCTCGACATTATTCCGCTTGAAGTATTAAAAGCACATCAATATTAAAAAACGCTATAGCGATTAAACCCTGAACTCTACTTTTCTTTTTGCCTAAATACCTTAGGCAAAAAAAGCCTTTAAAGTACTCCATTTTTAAATGTATTTTTTGCAGAATTTACAAAAAAAGTGCATGTTTTTCATACCCCTTTAAGCTAAATACTCCTTGAAGCTTTATCAAACAAAAATAAATAAATATATTTCAATAGCTTACAATAAAAAACCTAACGGCATGCTCATTGCTTCTATTAGAACAGACGTGTTCGTTATCGCAATTAAAACACTCACTTGAGTTAAGCGAACACTATTTTGAAATAGTAGGAGGCATAATGAGTAACAGTAATAATGCAAACAAAGTCGCTGAATTTACCGCTCCCGGTGTAGAAAATGAATCAGCAAGTAAAGCAATATCTGTTCTAGAAGATCGCATGGTAGCGCTAATTGATTTACAACTAACTTTAAAGCATATTCATTGGAATGTAGTAGGTCCAAACTTTATTGGCGTACATGAAATGCTAGACCCACAAGTTGAAACCGTACGTGAAATGACAGACACCATAGCAGAACGTATTGCCACTTTAGGCGGCGTGCCTGTTGGTACACCAAAATCAATTGTCGATCGTCGTTCATGGGAAGATTACGCTATCGGCAAAGGTTTAGTAACTGAACACCTAGCTGCATTAGATAAAGTATATAACGGCGTTAACGGTGATCACCGTAAAGCTATTGAGTCACTCGGTGAGCTTGATCCGGTATCTGAAGATATGATCATTGCGCAACTTGCAGAGCTTGAGCAATATCAGTGGTTTGTTCGCGCCCACATAGAGTCATCTACAGGCCAATTGAACAGTTAATATTTATGGTAAACGTTTAGTTTACGAAGCCCAGCAAGTTGCTGGGCTTTTTCATGCTTGTGATGTTTCATTCCATCATTAATTATCATTCAACTCTCTAGTTATTCTCCTTGAGCATATATGCACAACAATTAGGCTATTCGCCACTCTTTGACTACACTCAAATTAGGCTATTTCTTAAAAGAAGCATTTGTTGACGCAAATGAGTTTGCGTTAGTAATGCGTAAAATTAATTTGAGAATACAGGAGCTCTAATGAAATACACTCTACTAATCGTGTGTTTAATTGCACTCACAGGCTGTGATAAAGGAGTTGATTCTCCACGAGGTTTTAGCTTGCCAGAGGGGAATGCAGAACAAGGTAAAGCCGTGTTTTTAAAATATAAGTGCTTGGCATGTCACACCCTTGCAGGCGTTGAAGATAGCAGCGTAACAAAACATGACGATATTTCTATTAAGCTAGGAGGTAATAAAACCAAAATAATTTCTTATGCTGAGCTGGTCACGTCAGTGATCAACCCCTCACATCGGTTTTCTAGGCCTTATAGACCCGACGCCAGAAATGAAGATGGCAGCTCAAAAATGACGGTATTTAACGATACCATGACCGTATCTGAACTCACCGACTTAGTCACTTTTTTACAACCAAACTATAAACTTATTCCGTACCACAGAACTAATTACCAACTTTACTCTCACTACAAGTAAATATTGATAGCAAAAAAAAACCGTTGCTAAACAACGGTTTTTTATGCGTTATATCTACTCGGCATTAACCATTTCTTCAAACTTCATACCGGTCAGCTTGGTCAGCACTTTAATCACATAAATAAAAATTCCAATCAGCATTATCATAGATGGAATCGCGATCACTGGATAACTCAATAGCGTCATTTCACCAAGTTGCTCGTTAAATTCCACGCTACCTGCTGGGCTAGTAACAATCCATTTAGCTAAGAGGTAATTCATCGTTGATGAAAACACAAAGGTCAGCGCTAATAAGTAATTAGCATTAGTAATCTTTTGTTTAAAGTTTTGCGTATTGCCGCGCTCATCAAGGGCATCGTAAATAGTGTCTAACTTAAATAAAAGTGAGTTTAATAAGAGCTTGGCTAGCAAGGGTTTACCAAAAAAGCCCGACATCAGCACGGTAAAACCAATGATTGCTGGTATAGCCGCTTCTTTTATTGCTAACCACTCAACATTAAGCTCAAACAACGCAATACCACCGGTAAGCAAAGTACTTAAAAAGCCCAAAAGTGAAATAAAATTTAATGAGCCCGCTTTTATAAAATCATAAATACCGTAACTAATAGGGAATATAAGCGCCACAATTAAGCCAACCACGCTGCCTAAATATTCAGGCCCTGAAAATTTCATTAAAATGACTGAAGGTATGATGATATTAAATACGATTTCGATAAGCGGATTATTCTTTTTACGCTTATTTATAGCTTGATTATCATTGGTCATTTTTAATTCCAAAAAATATTACTGCTGCCATTAGGGTCTGTTGACCTTTGCGGATTAAAATTTGTTCAAACTAGGGGCGGTTTAATCGCGGCGCGAGGTTTGTAACCTAGTGGGCTAAGTAAAAACCGAGCAACAAAGAGTAAATCGCCCCTAGGCAGAACCCTTCGGGCAGC
>NZ_PNDJ01000058.1:0-11026 GCF_005887255.1 Pseudoalteromonas sp. S1609
GAGGGTCGTTGGATCCGTCCAGGACGCGGTGCCGAGCTGATGCATTTTACATGGATATAATTGGTTGCGGGAGCCGGATTTGAACCGACGACCTTCGGGTTATGAGCCCGACGAGCTACCAGGCTGCTCCATCCCGCGCCTGTAATTTCTTAGTAACAGTATTGTGTTATTCACAAGCCTGTTTCGAAGAGAGCGCTATAATATAGGAATAAACCTATAATGCAAGGTTTTACTAATTAAAAGCGTTTAAGTGAACAAAAACCCATCAAACAGTGGTATTTACAGTAATCGTTGATGTGGATTTATCATTTTTTGCCACTCCCAGTCGGGATGACCCATAACAATAAAGTCAGGATTTTCTGTGCTTTCTCTTTGGTTATACGTTAAAGGATTAAATTCAGCGTCGGTAATACAGCCGCCCGCTTCTTCAACAATAACTTGCGATGCACCCGTATCCCACTCACCTGTAGGACCTATTCTTAAAAAACAATCTGCTTTACCCTCGGCAACAATACACGCCTTAAGTGAACACGAACCTAAAGCCACCGTTGCAAATTGCGCATTTAGATACTGGCTAACTGCTTCTATTTTTTGCCGGCGGCTTACAGCCAAAGTTAAACTCTCGGGCGGTGCAACAAATATTTGTTTATCGTGCTCACCTTCACGCTTAAATGCCCCATTTTTAGCCGTTGCATAATAGGTCACGCCCTTTGCTGGCCAATGAATAACCCCCAACACTGGGTGGTTATTTTCTATCAATGCAATATTAACGGCAAAGTCACCACTTTCGAGTATAAATTCACCGGTGCCATCCATTGGGTCAAGCAACCAATAACGTTGCCAGTGCTGTCTATCTTGCAACGCTGGAATGGGGGTTTCTTCTGACATAATAGGAATGTCGGGAGCAAGCGCATTTAAACCTGCCACGAGCACATCATTTGCAGCTAAATCTGCTTTTGTTACTGGCGTATTATCTGATTTTTCTTGCTGACCAATATCGTCTTTTTTATACAAAGACATAATGGCATCCCCTGCACTTTGCGCAAGCTCAATACATGGCTCTAGAAGTTTATTCATTAATGTCTCCTGAGGCTAAATACTTATCTAATAATAGCAGAGCCGCAACACTACGTGCTTCAGTAAAGTCAGGTTGTTCTAATAACGACTGCCACTGTGAAAGTGGCCATTTCACAACCACTAAGGGCTCAGGCTCATCGCCTAGTAAGGTTTCAGGATATAAATTTTTAGCAAACAAAATATGCATGGTTGCGTTAAAATAGCTCGGTGCCATAGTGACCGTTTTAAGCGGTTTAAAGTATTCAGCGCCAAAGCCAATTTCTTCTTTGAGCTCTCTGTTTGCAGCCTGTTCAGGCGTTTCACCTGGGTCAATGAGCCCTTTGGGAAACCCTAACTGATAGTCATTGGTGCCTGCACAATACTCACGAACCAGTAATAACTCATTTTCAGTGGTCATAGGTACAATCATAACGGCTCCACGACCACCACCGCGAATTCGCTCATACTGACGCTCTTCGTTATTTGAAAACTTAAGCTCTAAAGACTCCACAGTAAATAAGCGACTTTTAGCGACAACATTATTACTGAGAATTTGTGGTGGTGTTGGGTGCTTTTTCTGTGTCATGGGCATCAATTTGCTATCATTGCAGTTATACTAATCATATACCCAAATGAGTATAAGATGCGAGTTTCAGTTTGAATTAAAAGCAATTTAATTGAGCAAATAATTCTCGGGTTTAGCTAAGGTTAATTCTTTATTTTAGGCTACGAATACGCTCTTAATATAATATTGTCGGATTTATACCTTAATAACTCAATTTACAAAGTTCATTAATCTACTTCATCGCAACTTATTCATTTCAAAAAGTAGTTTTCACAAGGATACATCATGCTCAACTGGTCAAAAATCGATACTGTATTACTCGACATGGATGGAACTTTACTTGATTTACATTACGACACTGACTTTTGGCTCAATGTTGTACCCCAACAACACGCTCTGGCTCAAAATATCAGTTTTGAGGAAGCCCGCGTAGATATCTTAAAACGCTATCAGGCTGTGAGTGGCAAAATTCAGTGGTACTGCTCTGACTATTGGGAGGCACAGCTAAACTTACCTATTCTCGAACTAAAGCGCCAGTCTGCCCACTTAATCAAAATTCGTGAAGACGTTCCGCATTTTTTAACTGAACTTAGACGAGCAGGTAAAGAGCTCATTTTGCTGACTAATGCCCATCCTGAATGCGTCATGCTTAAATTTGAACATACCGCTATTGATAACTATTTAGACGGGGTGGTATCGACTCATGAATATGGAGTAAGTAAAGAGCAACAAAGCTTGTGGCATAAAGTGCAAGGGGACTTAGGGTTTGATAAACGCCGCACTTTATTTGTAGATGACAGTTTACCGGTATTAAATGCCGCACGAAAATACGGCATTGAGCATTTACTTGCGGTTGCTAACCCTAATAGTCAGCAACCACATAACGATATAAGCGATTACTTAAGCGTAACCGACTACCGCGCTATTATATAATTAGCTTTTTGGGTAACGCGCTACTAAGCCTTGATATACCTGTTTTGCAAAATCTGCATGTTCAGTATCAAGGCTTTTAACTACTTCTACTAAGTGTTCGTTATCTTCTTGACCATGCCATACTTTAATGTAGCTGCCATCTTTGTAGCCATGATCTTGGCGGAAAAAGTTAAGCGTATTTTTACCTACATAACCACGGTATAAATCATCAATATCCATGCCCATTTGTGCCATACAACCGGCAAATGCTGATGCATTAAACGCTTTATTGGCAACAGCACTGGCTGCTAATAATTCAAGTGTTTGTTTAAAGTCATCACCTTGTTGTGGTGCACTCATTTCGGCTTGTAGTTTTGTTGCTATTTGCTCGTAGCTAGTCTCACCGTCAATACGCAACGATAAGCCAAAGTGAAAAATATCAACCAGCTCTAAAATCACCTGTTCAGTATCTGGTGTTTGTTTTTTCCACCATTTCCAACCGTAATGGTCTAACATTTCTGCACATTCAACCCAAATAGCTCGGTACCATTCAAAGCCTTGGCTAAACCATTGCTCATGTACTTTAGTATTCATGGCATTTTGCATTTCTAGCATAACAACTAGCTTGTTTAAATTCGCAGACATATTGGTTCCACTGTTGGATTTATAATTAGGGTAATAATACAGATAATATAACTTAACGACCAGCCGAAAACTCATGCCATGAGTTGATCAGGTCAACAAAGTCTTCAAAACCACAACCGCTGCTTAAATCATTCTCTTCAAGCATTAATTCGTCATCTTGGTAGGCTAATATATCTTCGTTATCTTGATGCAGCGCATGCGCTTCAAATAACGCTTCATCTTTAGAAAGGATCAGGTCAATTTCTTGACCTTTAAGTGTTAACGGTTCAAAGCTTGAACTCACCGAGCTAATAAGCGCCAGCACCATAGCCACTTTGTCTTTGCCTATTTCTTCATTTAACCAACGGCCTATAATCGCATGCTCGCTGCTTATTTTAATTCTTAACCCACTAATAGGGTCGCGAATAAATTGGTATTCCATAACTTTATTCCAGTACTGCTAATTACAATAGATTATAACCTAGTCAGTTATGAATAACGCAAGCCAGATACAAAAATAGCGCCGCAAGGCGCTACTTAACCTGAACTCTGGTTAAGAGATTTACTAACATATTGAATAAAATGATATTTATGTTTATTTTCTCTAGCCAGAGATTTTCACTGAAAACAAGGCGAAATTACGCGTCAATAGCTAGTCTATTGCAAGTAAATTCAACGCAGTTAGCGCTCAAAATAGCTGCTAGAGATAGATTTATTATCCAGAGTTCAGGTTATTTAGTATCATCAATATAGCTAACCGCCTGAGCGATAGCGGGCAGCATCAATAATTGCCCATAAATGGAATACGGCCCCAACAATAGCTGGAACAACTAAGAACCATAACGCGTAACCGCCAAAAACCAAAATGGCAAACACCAGCGCCGATAAAATACGACCCTGCACCAACTGCCCTAAACCCGGGAAAAAAATATTACATAGAGCGGCTATTACATTTCCGCCAGAACCTTGTTGAGACATACTAACCTCTGTAGTTTAATTAATTTTGTATTTGTACTTATTGTTTATACTTACACACTTTATGCCAATTTATTAAGGCTTACAAATCATACAGTTAAATTATTACGAATTTATCGCTTTAGTATTTTTTGCCAAAAATAAGTCAAATTAGCAATTTTAAATAGCTATTTTAGTTACTTGCTCAGTTTATACTGTTCACTATTCAACAACTTAAATACCTATTTTATAAATAGCTGTTTATAAAAACAGTATTTTATTTAGCCTAACAAAAACACCTGTTATACTGCTCTCATTATTGATTAAAAAGGCGTAACGATGGACGTTTCAGAATTACTCGATGGCTTAAATGATAAACAACGCGATGCCGTTGCAGCGCCATTACAAAACATGCTGGTATTAGCAGGAGCAGGTTCAGGTAAAACTCGAGTATTGGTTCATCGTATTGCCTGGTTAATGCAAGTAGAGCAAGCCTCTGCCTACAGTATTTTTGCGGTAACCTTTACCAATAAAGCCGCTAAAGAGATGCGCTCAAGAGTTGAAGAAACTCTAAAAGCCCCTGTTGGTGGCATGTGGATTGGTACTTTCCATGGTTTATCGCACCGAATTTTACGGGCGCATCACCGTGAAGCAAATTTACCTGAAGCCTTTCAAATTTTAGACTCAGACGATCAGCTTCGCATGATCAAGCGCTTGTTAAAATCGATGAATATTGATGATAAAAAATGGCCAGCCAAACAGTTTGGTTGGTACATAAGCGCTAAAAAAGACGAAGCTCTGCGCCCTAAAGATATTCAGGCATACGATATTAACGAGCAAATGATGCTGCGCGTTTACGCAGCCTATCAAGAAGCTTGTGATAGAGCGGGCCTAGTTGATTTTGCTGAAATATTACTACGTAGTTATGAGGTTCTTAAAAACAACCCAACCCTGCTTCGTCATTATCAGCAGCGCTTCGCACACATGCTAGTAGACGAGTTTCAAGATACCAATACTATTCAATATGCATGGCTAAAATTACTTGCGGGCGACACTAGTAGTATTATGATTGTAGGTGATGATGACCAAAGTATTTACGGTTGGCGTGGCGCTAAAATTGAAAATATCAAACGCTTTTTAACAGACTTTGATGCAGAGACGATTCGCCTTGAGCAAAACTATCGCTCGACTGCCACTATTCTTAAAGCGTCTAATGCGCTTATACAAAATAACTCCGAGCGTATGGGTAAAAGCTTGTGGACTGACGGTAACGACGGCGAACCAATTTCTATTTATGCTGCCTTTAACGAGCTAGATGAAGCGCGCTTTGTGAGTAGCAAATTACGCAGCTGGCTAAATGCCGGAAATGCGCTACAGGATGCGGCTATTTTGTATCGTAGTAATGCGCAATCGCGGGTACTTGAAGAAGCGATGCTACAAGAAGGTTTAAAATACCGAATTTATGGTGGTATGCGATTCTTCGAACGTCAAGAAATTAAAGATGCCCTCTCATACTTACGCTTAGTGGGTAACCGCCAAGATGATGCCGCATTTGAGCGTGTAATTAATACCCCAGCCCGAGGCATTGGTGACAAAACATTAAGCCATATTCGTGACTGCGCTCGCGCTGAATCTTTGCCGCTTTGGTATGCTGCTAAAGCCATTGTAGAACAACAGCATTTATCGGGTCGAGCATCAGGAGCAGTTGCCAAGTTTGTCGAACTTATTGAGCATATTGAAGATAAAATTAGTGACTTAACGTTGCATGAGCAAGCTAAATACGCGATTCAAACCTCAGGGTTAATGGCTATGTATCAGGCTGAAAAAGGCGAAAAAGGCCGCGCTCGAGTAGAAAACTTAGAAGAATTAATTAGTGCCTGCGATCAGTATGAACTCCCTGAAGAGGAAGAGTTTAGCTCGCCACTACAAGGCTTTTTAGCTTACACCTCACTTGAGTCTGGCGAAGGCCAAGCCGATGAGCATGAAGACGCCGTACAAATGATGACGCTTCACTCAGCTAAAGGTTTGGAGTTTCCTTTAGTGTTTATGGTCGGTGTTGAAGAAGGTATGTTTCCATCTCAGCAAAGTAATGAAGAAACCGGCCGTTTAGAAGAAGAGCGCCGCCTTTGTTACGTGGGTATGACCCGCGCTATGGATAAGCTCTATATAAGCCATGCCGAAAGCCGCCGTTTATATGGCCAAGAGAAATATCACAGCCCATCGCGCTTTTTACGTGAAATACCTGAGGACTGCGTAGAAGAAATTCGCATAAAAACGCAAGTATCTCGTCCGCCTGCAGCCGGTCGCTTTAGCGCATCGGTTAGCCATGCTGCATTTGAAGAAAGCGGATTTAACTTAGGTCAACGCGTGCTGCATGCAAAGTTTGGCATTGGCACCGTACTCAACTACGAAGGCAGTGGCGCACAATCTCGCGTACAAGTTAACTTTGACAACTTAGGCAGTAAGTGGTTAGTAACAGCTTATGCAAGATTACAAGCCGTTTAACCACGTTGTAGAGCGTTTACAGCAACAACTTGCGTATGCGAAACATCGCCAGTTACTGCTGCTTACAGGCGATAAAAATTGGTGTTATGAGCAATGTACTCAGCTGCTTGCTCATTTGCAGCACCCTTCTTTTGTACTGTCAAAAAGCACTCATTTAATTAATGCACATTGGCCAGAGCATACCCACCAAATTTTAGGGCAAGAGTACGCCCATGCTGTTTATGACGGCTACAGTGGACTGGTGCCAGATAAACTAGCTGCGCTTAGTGGCGTTGTGCAAGCAGGTGGTTTTTTAATTATATTGCTACCCGAACTTAAAGAACTTGAACACTGGTGTGATGACGCCCTTCCCTTATTTCAATCTTTTGGGCAAATGCACCCTTACAGCTTTTTTAACCAACGCTTAGCTCACTTACTAAGCAAAACTACTTTACTGCATTTTAGCCAGCAAAATGGTTGGCAGTGTATTACCGATACGAATCTATCAACTGGTGAAATTGACTTTACCGAGCAACAACAGTGTATTGAATTAATAATAAAAACAGCAAACGGACGAGCAAATCGACCATTATTAATAAATGCAGATCGGGGAAGAGGAAAATCAGCCGCATTAGGTATTGCAGCAAGTAAACTCAGCGATAAAAACATACTTATTTGCTCTATGCAATTTCGTGCTTTGCACAGTAGTTTTAAGCACTTAGCGAGTGAGCTTGATATAGATTATCGAGCTGGCGATAAACACATTGCAAACATGCACTATGTGGCGCCTGATCAACTACTGAACGAACAACCGCAGTGCGATTTGCTATTAATTGATGAAGCAGCAGCAATCCCTGTTCCAATTCTCATAAAAATTCTTCACCTTTATCCTCGCGTGGTCTTTTCAAGCACTATGATTGGCTATGAAGGTAATGGTCGCGGTTATATTTTAAAGTTTACTCGTTACCTCAAAACGCATTTTAAAAACATGCGTAGCATCAGTCTTGAGCAGCCAATCCGTTTTGCAAAGCACGATCCTTTAGAGCTGCACCTTCGTACACTCTTAGCTTTGGATGCAGAACATCACAGCGCTAGTTTGAATACTGCTCCCCTACAATTTAAGCATCTGCAAGCAAATCAACTTACTAACGACGAACCACTGCTTCATCAAGTTGTTGGCTTACTAACACTGGCACATTATCAAACCAGTGTGAATGACTTACGTCACTTACTAGATGCCGCTGGGCAACGCCTATTTGTTTGTCAACAAGGTGATAATATTCTTGGTGTGTGTTTAGTAGCGATAGAAGGTGGCTTTACTACATCGTTGAGTAATGAAGTAGTGCAAGGTAAGCGCCGTCCTCAAGGGCACTTAATGGCGCAAAGCCTTGCACAATTAAGCTTTAACCCTGAGGTATTAAAACAATACTGCGCTCGCGTGGTGCGAATTGCCATTGACCCAGGGCAGCACAATAAGCACCTTGGAACACAATTACTTCATTACTGTGAACAGCAATTACAGAAAGAGTGTGATTGGTTTGGTGCTAGCTTTGGTGCTAATGCGCAATTACTTAGTTTTTGGCAAAATAATGACTTTAATTTGGTAAAGCTGGGTTTTCAAAAAGATAAGGCAACGGGTGAACATAGCGCATTAGTTATTAAGAGCTTAACTAAAAATGACCAACTACTAGAACAATTAACAGCCCAGTTCGAAGCTGATTTTCCTTTGCAATTGCTCAGCCATTTTAGTCAGCTAGATTATAAACTGGTAGCAAAAATTGTTTCACGCTTTAATACCCATACCATCAGCATAGCCGATCAATCAAGATTAAAGTCTATGTTAACAAGTGACTATCAGCTCTTTAATATTAAACCTTTACTATGGAGGAGTTTTTGGGCATCTCCTCTTAGCTTGCCAAATGATGAGGATAATTTCCAATCTGTTTTTATTAGGCTAGTATTACAAAATTGGACACCTAAAAATATCCAAACTGAGCTAGGTTTGAATGGCACCAAGTCATTTAATATATTATTAAAAAAGGCTGTAGATAACTGGTATGAGCGCACTTCGCATAATAATACACCTTAGCATTGCCTCTGTCGCATTAGCCTTAGGGCAGCCTATAGCCTATGCAGAGCAAGATAATAGCAAAGTTATTAAACTTGGCATGTCTACAGCGCTTAGCGGACCGGCTCAAAATATTGGCCTACAGTTGCATAAAGGCAGTAGCATTTACTTTAACAAGGTTAATAATGCTGGTGGTATAAACGGTGCTCAGATACAACTTCTAGTTGCTGACGATAACTACGAACCAAAGCAAACCGTTAATAATACCCGTACTTTTATTTATACCGACAAAGTCGATGCACTGTTTGGTGCTATGGGCACCCCAACTAGCCACGCTATTATACCTTTACTAGAGCAGTCACAAACCCCGTTCATAATGCCTTTTAGCGGGGCGAGCTTCCTACATGATAAATCACGCGCTAACATATTTAATCTAAGAGCCAGCTATAATGACGAAGCCGCAGAGCAAATTAAATACTTAGTAGAGGAGCGTAAACATACAAAGATAGGGCTATTTATTCAAGCAGATGAGTTTGGCTTGTACGTCGAATCAGGGCTAAGAAAAGAGCTAGCAAAATATCAACTTTCGCCTATAAAAGTCGCGCGTTACCAACGTAATAGTCATGATGTAGCATCAGCGCTTAATGCATTACAAGCCAGCGGGGTGACAGCTATCTGTTTAGTTGGTACCTATGCGCCACTTGGTGAGTTTATAAATAGTGCATATGCGAAGAACTTTACCCCAGACTATACTAGTGTCTCTTTTGTACCTAGCTTTGACTTATTTGATGAAGTAACTTCTCCCTCTCATATTATGGTTACTGAAATTGTTCCCAATCCACTCACTTGTAGCGATGATTTTTGCAATGAGTTTTTAGCTGATATGCAAGCAAGCAAGATTACAAAACCCAATCGTCTTCATTTTGAAGGTTATATTAATGCCATGGCATTTAGCAAGGCAGCGGCAAGCTGCAAATTACCACTTAAACACTCGTGCCTAATGAATGAGCTTAATTCACTGTTAATAAATGATAAAATAATCAAAAAGTTTTTTATTGATACAAAAAATAAAAATAAGCGTAATGTATATCGCTCTTATTATGTGAATAAATAAGTACCTTCCAAATATTGTTCTATCCTTAATATACAAACTAAGTATGTGAGGAAACTATGGACTTAATTAACTTTAAAGTGGGTTATAAAACCATTTCACTTAAGATTCTTGATATCTTATTAACGGAACAATTTAATAATAACCTCACGGTGTTACCTAACGACAATAAAAGCTTTTTGGGCGTTAAAGATTATATGGGGATCCCAACCCCTGTATTTGATCTTGGAATCATTTTAAATGGAGTTTCTACTGAGCGCAGTAATTTAGATGCTTTAAAGCAACTTAAATCTTGGCAAAAACAACTAATTGCTTGGTTTAATAAATTAGAGCAAGAACTACTCGTTTCGCAAAGCTCGTTAAAAACAAATCAGTATGAGCTTACTGATTTTGAACAGTTTTATACAGAGTTTAAAACTGATAACGATGAATTAAAAAATACTATGTCACGCTTTGATGACCCGTTTAAATCGCTCCTAAACAAATTGACCAGTGCGATAGATGCATATAAACAAGGCAACAATAAACAAGTCGGTACTCAACTTGAGATTATAAGAAGGCATGAACTTATTCACCTAGAGCGTTTATTTGACTCGGCAATAGAGCAAATCACTTTAGATTATAAACCTATTATTGTTTTTACTACTAAAGATGGGTTGAACCCTCATATAGGCCTGTTAGTTGATAAAGTGGAAGATAATATTGAATATAAACAAGAAGATATTAAACCACTAGATAAGCTTACCGAAGTTGGTTTTGATATTGACCCCCAAACAAGAAGCATGATGTATGGACTGATCAAACTCGCTGATAAACATAGTGTACTTATTGATCCTAGCGCAATATTTAAGCCCAAAGAGCTTGAACCATCTAGCAGCGCTCAAGAGCAAGAAACTGAAGCCTATGGACTGTTTTAAGAATGCTTCCTTTACACCCGTAAAAGCCCGACTCTTTTGAGTCGGGCTTTCTACAATTTGAAGCATGGTAATGTCGTAGTGTCCACAGCGATGGAAAGCCACATAACAAATGGGATACTCTCTATGCGTCGGGAGTCGCTTCGCTCGCCCAACCTACGCGATAGTGCTGGGTGAGTGTGTGCTTTTTACTTTTCTGCAGACGTAAAAAAGCCCGACTCTTTCGAATCGGGCTTTCTCTTATTTGGAGCCTGGTAATGACCTACTTTCACATAACAAATGCTACACTATCATCGGCGCTGTTTCGTTTCACTACTGAGTTCGGCATGGGGTCAGGG
>NZ_PNDJ01000059.1:0-29007 GCF_005887255.1 Pseudoalteromonas sp. S1609
GCCGCTTCAGAATTCAAAAAGGCAGCACAAGCTAATGAGCAAACAGCAAGCGATGACACTGCAAGTGAATCTCCAGTCGCTGCCGATGATAAAAAAGCTGCCGTCGCTGCAGCCATTGCCCGCGCTAAAGCCAAAAAAGCAGCGCAGGCTGATGAATTAGCAAAACAGAATGAAAACGCTGAGCCACAAAGCAACGATGAATCTTCAGAAGGTTCACAGCAAACAGCTCAAGAAAAAAAGAAAGCCGCCGTAGCCGCCGCTATTGCTCGCGCTAAAGCTAAAAAGCAACAAAAAGAAGGAAATGATCAGTCATGAAACTAACCATGGCCAGTTCACCCCATAATCATAGTCACAAATCTGTGACACGGTTAATGTTAACTGTAATTGCGGCTTGTATTCCTGGTGTTATTGCGCAAGTTGTATTTTTTGGCACCGGTGTCCTTATCCAATTATTATTAGCGTTAGTGTGTGTAAGCGCGTTTGAAGCAGCCGTGATGTTAATGCGTAAACGCCCTATTTGGCCTGCATTAAGCGATGGCAGTGCATGGCTTACCGGTGTGTTATTGGCAATAAGTATTCCGCCTTTAGCGCCTTGGTGGATTATTGTTATAGGGTGTTTGTTTGCCATAGTTATTGTTAAGCAGCTATATGGTGGTTTAGGGTTTAATTTATTTAACCCTGCGATGGCAGCCTATGTGCTTTTATTAGTGTCGTTCCCTGTGCAAATGACTGCTTGGTTACCCGTTACAGAATTACTTAATACGGGTATTACTTTTAGCCAGCAGTTAAGCTTAATCTTTAGCGACTTTACCACGTTAGGATACAGCTTAGATCAGCTTCGAGTAGGAATAGACGGCAGCACAATGGCTACCCCACTTGATACCTTAAAAACAGATATTGCTCACGGACTAACGGTGACAGAGAGCATGCAAAAGAGCGTATTTAATGAGTGGACTGGCCTAGGTTGGGGATGGGTTAACTTAGCCTTCTTACTCGGCGGCCTTTACCTGTTAAAAACAAAAGTAATTAACTGGCATATACCAGTGAGTTTTATTGCAAGCTTAAGCTTATGCGCAGCAATTGGTTATATTGCCTCGCCAGGTACAGAGCCGGGTGTGGTGTTTCACTTGTTTAGTGGTGCGACTATGCTGGGGGCCTTTTTTATCGCCACCGATCCTGTATCAGCTACAACCACCAATCGAGGTCGCCTTATTTATGGTGCAGCAATTGGTTTAATTGTGTATTTAATTCGCACCTTTGGTGGTTTTCCTGATGCAGTTGCATTTGGGGTGTTGCTAATAAACATAGCGGTACCGCTTATCGATTACTATACACAACCAAGAACCTATGGCCATGGAGCAGTAAAATGATTATTTCTTCAATGGTAAAAAATGGCGCAATATTGTGTGGGTTTGCGTTACTAACAACGGGACTCGTTGCCACAATTAATACACTTACCGCTGATAAAATTGCAGAGCAAGAGCAGTTGCAATTAACTAATCAGCTTCAAGAAGTATTGCCGCATTTCAAATACAGCAATAAGCTATCGCAAGATTGTGTAATTATATCTGATCCATTACTAGGGCCATACGACAACCAAGTTATTTATCGTGCCCGAAAAGATAACGAACCTGTGGCATTAGTCATTCGTCATGTCACCCCTAGCGGCTACAGTGGTGATATAAACTTACTAAGCGCAGTATATCGCGATGGTACCATTGCGGGTGTAAGGGTAACCAAGCATGAAGAAACACCAGGTTTAGGTGATAAAGTTGAAATAAAAAAATCAGACTGGATCACCACATTTAATGCAAAAACAGTACAAAGCGAAAGCGACGATCGTTGGGCTGTTAAAAAAGATGGCGGTCAGTTTGATCAGTTTACTGGCGCTACAATTACACCTCGTGCCGTTGTAGGCTCAGTCAAAAACGCGGTACTTTATGCACAAGATAACTTTGATGCTCTGTTCACAGCAGCAAACGCATGCCCAGAGGTAACGCCATGAGCGAATTAAAAACCCTTTACAAAGAAGGCTTATGGGGAAATAACCCCGCCTTGGTACAGTTATTAGGTTTATGCCCTTTACTCGCTGTTACCTCTACAATTACTAATGCGCTAGGTTTAGGCTTAGCAACCTTATTGGTATTAGTAGGCTCTAATATTACTGTATCAATAGTGCGTAACTGGGTACCTAAAGATATTAGAATACCTGTGTTTGTGATGATCATTGCCGGTTTTGTAACAATTGTGCAGCTGTTAATGAACGCTTACACTTTTGGCCTTTACCAATCTTTAGGGATTTTCATTCCGTTAATTGTAACCAACTGCGCCATTATTGGCCGTGCAGAAGCGTTTGCCTCAAAAAATCCAGTGCACTTATCCGCCTTTGATGGCTTAATGATGGGCTTAGGCTTTATGTTGGTTCTGGTTGTACTTGGCGCTATGCGAGAGCTGATTGGACAAGGCACATTATTTGATGGTGCCGATTTATTACTCGGGCCTTGGGCTGCTATATTGCGCATTGAAGTGTTTAGCTTTGATAGCCAGTTTTTACTGGCCATTTTACCACCAGGCGCATTCTTAGGGCTTGGTCTGCTGATTGCCGCTAAAAATGTAATTGATGCACAAATAAAATCAAAACAAGTCGCACCGCCAGAAGCTGAAAAAGGCCCTAGAGCGCGTGTTACTAGCTTAACTTAAGGGGAAAGCGCATTAACTTAATAAAAGCTAATGCGTTTTAAGTTATATGAATAAAGAAAAACGTCACCAAATACTTACTCGCTTACGCGATGACAATCCACATCCTGAAACGGAGCTTGAATATTCAAGCCCATTTGAGTTGTTAGTTGCCGTTACGCTCTCAGCACAAGCCACCGATGTTGGGGTAAATAAAGCCACTCGTAAATTATTTCCGGTTGCTAATACGCCACAAGCCATTTTAGATATTGGCCACGACACACTACGTGATTACATAAAAACCATCGGCTTATTTAATTCAAAAGCAGCCAATGTATATAAAATGTGCCAAATATTGGTAGATCAGCATAACGGTGAAGTGCCAGAAAATCGTGAAGCGCTAGAAGCCCTCCCTGGCGTTGGTCGTAAAACTGCTAATGTAGTACTGAACACTGCTTTTGGCTGGCTAAAAGATAATGAAGGTAGATACTTTTTAGCAGTAGATACTCACATCCAACGTCTTGCAAACCGTACTGGTTACGCTAAGGGTAAGACTGTTGAGCAGACTGAACAGGCTATAATTAAAAATACGCCAAATAAGAAAGAATTTATGTTTAACCTCCATCATTGGTTTATTTTACATGGGCGCTATACGTGTACAGCGAGAAAACCAAAATGTGGAAGTTGTATAATTGAGGATTTGTGTGACTATAAAGAGAAAACTGAGTCATAGTTAAGAGTAGTTATTTTTTAATTAGCATAAACCTTTTAACGGTCACATCTTTAGTTTCTATTTAAGAAGCTGGCGATTTGATTCTCATATGAGCCTTTATTCGGCCAGCACCAATTAAATTGAAAATTTGCGTTAACTTCAGAATAGTTTGAATTTAAGCGAGGTGTTGCAAATAGATTATGATTTATTAATTAGAGCCCAGCTAAAACCTAAAATTTAAATACGGAGTTAATTGGAAGCTATTTCCGGTTTGTGCCATGAGCGGTCATTGATAGTTTACCAGGTGCAGGCCCACAATTAGCACCTCGATTATGTTTCTTTTTCGTCGATTCTTTTGAGAATAATTAGAAATACATCTAAAGCTTCTTGAACCAAATTTTGATGTGCATGCTGATCAATAAGTAAATAAATAAGATGATTACGGTATGCAGAACTCAAGTGCTTTGTAAGGACTTCATCGATGTTAGTAACTTTAGAAACTGAGGAATTTGATGCATAAAGCATTTTATTTCTTTCATTTGCAATTTCTTGAATGTATTTGAATATCGAGTCAATGCCACGATCAGATGCTATTTCACGAACTTTCAATAAATAATCGGTTGCTTTTCCGTTAGGCTCTACAGAGACAAGATTTAGTGGTGGCTGTGGAACAATGCATATCTTTTTGTCTCCATCTTCACCAATTGGCATTCTAACCCACAGTTTTTCTTTTTTGTTTCCGTTTAAAGAGTCAAAAAAAAGCTCCAATGGAATTTCATTTTTTAAAATACCCAGCGCGCCACCAATTAAATCAAAGAATTGTGAAATACCTGATTTGTGTTTGTGATCCCAAAATTTCAATTTATTAGCATTAGCATATCGTCGCTTTTTTAACGCTGCAAATATTGCCGTTGCTGACTCTTCCTCTGCGGTAATTGCAACAAAAGCTGCTATTTCTGGCATACTTTCACGCAACAATACGGAGCGTTCCATGTGTCGGATGCTAGATTTCACTGCAAAGCCACCATAACCAGAAGTGGAACTAGCTTCTTTAAGTACTTTTTTTTGAAAATCGTTTAAATTCATAGATTCCATTTGAAACATAACGGCTTATTGAACACTATTTTGGTGGTTTATAACACACCAAAACGGCGTATATTACATATCCTGATAATTTCACCAATAATCACTTTTGTAAACATGTGATTAAAACAGCTCGGAATTAGGCATGTTATTTTGCCCCAAAACGGCGTTTAATAATGTTATTGGACAAAATTAAGCTTCTACTCAAAGAAATAGGAATAAATTTAACTTTTCAATGTCTGCTTCTCGCTCTAAGCGGACTAGAAAAATTTCACAAAATTTATTAATTAAATTTATAAATTCTTAAACACTAGGATGATTAAAAATTTATTGCCAAAAGAATTCTGGAATCAAATTTAGATTAGATCTATTTAATAAAATTAGAGGGCTAGTGCTTTTTTAAATCATGCAATTGATAAAAAACTTTAGTCTCGTTGTAACTTCAAGATACCTTAGAGAAGCCAGAGCAAATTGATGGCATTTTAAGTTCAGGCAGAACCAGACTCAACTACTGAATCTGGTTCGTGCTATAAATAAGCTCGTCATCATATTTTTAAATTAAAGCTGTTATTTACCTAACAAACATCCAAATACCGGCAGCTATCATAAATAAGTTTTCTGTTAGAGAGATAAACCCTAGTGGTACGTTACTGTCACCGCCTACACACGCACATTTTAACTCTCGTTTATCTATATAGACTGCTTTTATCACTGAAACAGCACCAACCCCACCTATGAATAATGAAATAGGGGCAATAATATAGGCTGGTAACCCGGCTATCATTCCAATGCCAACAAATGCTTCTAAAAATGGGTAAACATAAGCGTACCTGACTACTTTCATAGCGACTAAGTCATAGGTTATAAATGAATTAGTAAAGCTAAATAAGTCTTGAAGCTTTTGTATTGCTAACACTGCCATTGTTAGGGCTACAAACAGTTCAGCGGTTTGCATTGATAATAAGCTATTATCCGATGCAAAACTAAATGCCACACTAAGCAAAAAACTAACCGAAAAAATCGCAATCACGGGCGTGTAAGTTGTACCTTCTTGGGCTGCTTGTGGCTTATTAAAGTAATCACGTAAATCGTCGTAGCCACCTATACGTTTATTATCAATAAATGCTTGAGGTGTAGTTTCTACACTGTGTTGTTTTTTAAATTCATCTGTTTGCTCTCGAGAAGTTAAAAGCTGATCATCAACTGTATATCCCTCTCGCTCTAGTAGGTCTTTTGATTTTAAACCAAACGGACAAATATGCTCATCTGTTGCCATTCTAAAAAGTTGGGCTGATTTACTCATGCTTTACTCCTTATGTTATGCGGTTTATTTATTTATTTGAATTGAAATCTGGAACAGCTCTTAATTGTGCTTGAGCATTGGTTTGTGCAATGCCGTTTTGCTCTATATCTTTTAGGAGCCATTGCATTTCTTTTATTTCTCGCTCTTGGGCTTCAATTATATTTGTAGCAAGCTTTTGAACGCGTTTATCTTTGATTTTTGCCCTGTCACTGGTGAGTATGGCAATTGAATGATGTGGGATCATCGCCGACATCCATGAGCTATCATCAACAGTCACTTGTGAGCGAACTAAAAATAAACTTCCTGCAAATACGGCAACACTAGCAATGAGTACTGTTATATTTTTCTTTTTATCTTTATACATATTGAGCATGAAAAGTAGCATTATCACTGCCATCGTGGCTCCCATATAAAGCGCCATATAAGTACGAGTTTCACTAAAATAAACATGACTAAGTTGGTAGGTGTTCAAATACATCAATACAAACATGGTTATTGTGGATGTTGCTATCATTAAAAAAAATTTTGAATAGTGTGACATTGTATTGCTCCTTAAAAGTTTTGTATTTTGTTTTTACATGTGAGTAATTTTTACACTATCAAGCTCACAAATCAGTGTTTCCTGTTGTGTAAAATGGGTATTTAATAATTAACTCAAGAATTATGCCGTTAGGCTAAAATTGCTCGCTGGATTTACTTATGTATCTGTAGGTTTCTTCATTTGAGTTGTCAGTGAGTAGTTCAATATTATATTTGTGAAATATACCCTCCATTTCCATTCCGGGAGTGCCAATAGGCATGGCTGGTACACTTAAGCCTGTAATGTGCGGAGCGTGTTGCCCAGATAAAAACTGTTTTATATGTTTAACGGGAACATGACCTTCAAATACAAATCCATCGGCTGACACGGCTGTATGGCATGAGCGCATATTAGGTTTTATTTGATACTGAGATTTAATCGACCCCATGTCATTAACGTTAATTGCTTTTGTTTGAATATTGTTTTCACTCAAATGAGCAATCCACTTATTACAACATCCACAATTTTTACTTTTATAAACGGTAAGCTCAATTTCAGGTTTTTCTGAATTTTCATAGATTATTGATGTTTTATGCTGTTTTTCGATACTCATTGCCGAAAATGACATAGTTAATGATAAAAAAAACGCTGAGGTAATGTAGATTACTCGCATTGTTAACTCCTTAATTAGACCAGTGAATATGAGTGATTTTCCAACCTTTATCGGTGTTTTTTAATGTGATTGATTCCATTCCCGTAGACTTAATATCTTTCCCTTTATACTTTCCTTGAGTTTTACTTCTTGAAATTGAGTAAGCTATGTCTCCATTTGTGTGAACTTGATGCTCTAGCAGTTCACTATCAACTGCACTTAAGAATTTCATATCCGCTATCATATGATGGTTCGCGTATACATCTGCAGAACGCTCAACAATTCCGCCTTCAAAAATGACGACATCGTCGGCCAGTAATTTACGGGCACCTTTGGCATCGCCTTGTTTTAGGGATGCATGAAATAAGCTAACTGCCTTTGCAGCTTCGCTATCAACATTAACAAAGACCCAGCCTTTTTTTGTGTGCTCTTCATGGGTGTGTGCGTTCACAGCAAAAGAACTAACAGCGCTAAAAATTAGTAGCAATAAAATTTTTAAATTAGAGGATTTAATTAACATACATTTTCCTTTTTTATTAATCGTTAAATAGGCGGACCAACAAGTGTTGTAAATACACTTGTTGTAATAAGTACAAATAGGGCAATTAATATTTCAACAGTGATCGAGCGTTTTAATATACTTATATGGTGTTGTTGAGTGATTTGCGGGACTAAAAAAAGCTTATGCCATGCACCTAGTAACAGCATCGCGCTGACGAGTAACAGCTTTAATAAAATTAGTTGCCCATAATTTGATGTAAACAATGCAGAAAATGACTCTAGGTACTGCAGGAGCAGAGTTAAGCCCGAAATAAGTAGTACAAATACAATAACAATAGCGAGTTGACCAAAGTAATGCATTAACCGCTTTACTTCACTGGTAGGTAGTAAAGTGCAGCTTTTGTAAAGCGGCCACAATGACCCTAACCAGCTCGCAATGGCAATAAGGTGAAAGGTTAAAATACTTTTCACTAACCCATTTTCATTTGCACTGTGCCCAGTAAAAGTGAAGCTATAAGCGATAAACCCAAGCATGATTAGTATAACGGCAACGTTTTTATAACCTGCTACGTTATCATCTGATTCCACACTCCACATACATGCGCTAATTAGAGCAATAATAAGCGCTGGTATTCTAAACGTTGCTTGGTCACCTATGACTGATTGCCAAACAATTTCAAGCATAAAGGGGTCAAACATTCCCATAAAGCCTGATTCAGCCATTGCTCCAGCTTCTATTGGTACTTGTAAAAGTGCAGCAATACTACCTGTAACTACACACGTAATTTGCCAACGTTTTAAGAACTGATAAAAGCTAATTAAGTGATGCCCTGCAACATTGCTGTTGCCACACATAAAGCGCATTAATAAAGTGCCCGCAAGCCCTGAAATTGCGATATAGCTTGCTAGTTTTAATAATAGTAAGAGTACTGACCATTCACTTAATTGCATTATGTTGCTACTTAATGATTATGTTTGCTGTGGGTATTAGATTGTACTTGCATCATCTTATGCGATTCACTTTTGTGTACCATAAATCTAAACGTGTCGGTCATTTTATGTCCATCACCACCCAGTGCTGTCCATTTAACCGTGTAAGTGCCTTGGACTAAGCTCGGCAATGACCAACTAAAGTCTGTGCTTGGGGTAGAGCTTGGTTTGAAATCAAAGTTTATTGATTTATTTTTTTCATCTTTGATGATGACTTTTGCTAGCCTTACTTCACCACCAAAAGTTAACGAAAGTTGCTCTGGGCTTTTCATTAACATGGCTTCTTGCGCAGGTGTTGATTGCTTGAGTGATATATGCGCTGATGCGGAAAATGTAAGTACTAAACCTAAAATAGCTACTGCAGAATTAAAAAACTTCATAATTACCTCTTATTTAAAATGATTAAAACCAAAATTTAATACCCGTAACAAATGCGGTGTTGTTGCTACTTTGTCCACTTGATGTGGCATAGTCGGCGGTATTGCCAAATTTATTGCTCCATTCAACGCCAATATAGGGCGCAAACTGGCGTGTAAATTCATAACGAACCCTAAAGCCAATCGCGCTGCTTGATAGGCCACTTCCAAGTTCGTTTTGTTTATCGTTTTTGCCATAAAGTGTAATTTCGGCTCGCGGTTGTATAATTAGCTTTTGCGTGAGTAATAGTTCGTACTCTGCCTCTAACGTAAATGCGGTATTGCCTCGCTCACCTACGTATGCTGTCATATCAAGTTCAAACCAATAAGGGGCTAAACCTTGTAAGCCAAAAGCCAACCATTGCCGATTTTCACCTTCTTTATTGTAATCAAGACGAACACCTGCTTGAGTATCCCAATATGCTGATACGGCGTGACCCCATAAAATATCGGTTTGGTTTTCTTCAATACTTCCTTCGCTGAAATCACCCTCGGTTTTAATTACCAATCGATCAAAGGTAGTGCCGTACCATGCTTGTAAGTCAAATACACCTGCGTTTGCTTGCTCGTTATATTCAAGACGATCGCCTAGTAATGCGTAAAATGGATGCTCATCAGCGAGTGTTAATCGCTCATTGCCCTCAAGCGCATATGGGCCTTCTGTTAAAGTTGTTCCCGCAGAGTAAGCATGGGGGTCTCTTGCATCTTTAGGTGCACTTCCTCCTTGTGGTTGCATCTTAGCGCTATTCATTTGTGCCATTTCACTTTGCGCTAATAAAGGGAAACTAATTAATGAAGCCCCTGTTAACATTAATAAACCTAATGATTTAGATAGTTTTAATTGTTTCATGATACGACTACCTCTCTAAACATACCGGCATCCATATGGAATAATAAATGGCAATGCCAAGCCCAGCGACCTACATCGTGAGGGGTGGTTAAAAAGCTGATTCTTTGTGCGGGTTGAACAGGTATCGTATGACGTCGCACTTGCACATCACCTTGCTCGTTTTCTAAATCACTCCACATACCATGCAAATGCATAGGGTGCGTCATCATGGTATCGTTTTGTAAAATAACTCTTAAACGTTGGTTATGCTTCATATGCACTGGCGTGCTTTTACCAAATTCTAAGCCATCAAATGACCAGCTATAACGCTCCATGTTTCCGGTTAAATGCAGCTCAATTTCAGCTTCTGGCTCTTGCTGGTTAGTGATCCCTTCAAGTGAGTGTAAATCTGCAAGTGTTAAAACACGACGACCATTTTTACGTAAACCAATACCAGGATCATCAAGATTTGTTCTAGGCATATCAACGCGCATATCAACTGAAGCTCCATACTCCGTTTTTGCATGACGCACTTTAGAGCTGGCAACCGCTAATGGGTTTTCAGACATACCATGTTTGCTATGATCCATCGCCATTGCACCGTGGCCCATAGCGCTATGATCCATTTCTTTAGAGTTCATACCTGACATGCCTGCCATACCAGCCATTGCAGAGTGCTCACCGCCGTGGGTCATATTGCCCATCATATCGGTCATCGTTAACCATTCAACAGGGTCAAGTGCAGGTACTGGCGCATCAATATTAGGCGAGCTTGATAAAGTTCCTTTTGCGTAACCAGAGCGATCCATACTTTGAGCAAAAATCGTATAGGCATCATTTTTAGGCTCAACAATTACGTCGTAGGTTTCACCAGGGCCGAATCTAAATTCATCAACTGTCACTGGTTCAACGTTTTGCCCATCTGCTTGTACAACCGTTAGTTTTAACTCGGGGATACGCACGTCAAAAAAGCTATTACTAGAGCCATTAATAAACCTTAACCTAAGCTTTTCACCGACTTTAAATAATCCACGCCAGTTTGCCATTGGAGTACTACCGTTCATTAAAAAAGTCATTGCTGATGCAGATAAATCAGCTAAATCTGTAGGATTCATTCGCATCTGATTCCACATTTTTCGGCGCTGTAGAGCATTTGAAATACTGCTGCTTGAAACGTCATCGAAAAACTCTGGGACAGTGGGTTGATTGAAATTAAATACATCACTCTGTACTTTTAATTTACGGAACAGCGCCATTGGGTCATCATCAGTCCAATCAGATAATTGAATAACATGCTCGTTATCTGCACTAATAATATCGTTTTCTCGCGGTTCAATAATTAATGCACCGTACATGCCTGTCATTTCTTGAAAGCCACTATGTGAGTGATACCAATATGTACCGCTTTGTTGCAGTTTAAATTTATAAACAAAGGTTTCGCCCGGCATAATGCCTTTAAAGCTGATACCTGGTACGCCATCCATTTGATACGGTAAAATAATGCCATGCCAATGAATTGAACTCGGTACTGATAACTTATTTGTTACTCTAATAGTAACGTCATCGCCTTCTTTGAGGCGCAAGGTAGGAGCGGGTATAGATCCATTGATAGTTGTCGCCATACGTACTACGCCAGTAAAGTTAACCGGCGATTCATCTATAACCAGATCAATTACTTCGCCGCTAAGTTCGGGCACAGTGCCTGTTATTGTTCCTGCTACTAAAGATGATGCAGCATGTAATACACTCGGAAAAGCAGCAAGTACACCTCCTGCAATTAAGCCTTGAACAAATCGTCTTCGTGGTGTGCTAACCTGTTGTGATGACTTTTTAAACCCCATTTCCTTACTCCTTCATAGCAGAATATGTATTGAGTATAGAAAATAGACCTGTCTTCAACATGACGCGAACATTACAAAGTTGTAATCTTGGTGTCATGTTGCTGTAGTGACAGATACTGCATAATATTTGCAGAGGTAGTTGTTAGGACTTTAATGAAGGAATTGTATGCGCTTATTAGTTGTTGAAGATGAAGCAAAAACGGGAGATTATTTAAAACAGGGACTAAGTGAAGCTGGTTTTCAGGTTTCTTTGGCGCGCAATGGTCTTGACGGTCATCACCTAGCAATGACCGAATTATTTGATGTAATAATACTTGATGTCATGTTACCTGACGTATCCGGTTGGAAAATTTTACAGTCGCTACGTGAAGCAGATAACAAAACCCCAGTACTATTTTTATCTGCTCGCGATAGCATAGACGATAGAGTAAAGGGGCTCGAACTTGGTGCTGATGACTATTTAATAAAGCCTTTTGCTTTTGCTGAAGTTTTAGCAAGAGTACGCACTCTTATTCGCCGTGGTGCAGTACAAACAGTTGACGATATACTGATCGTTGCTGATTTAGAAATGGATATTCCAAAGCGAAAAATACAACGTGCAGGCAAGCGTATTTTATTGAGTAATAAAGAGTTTAGCTTACTTGAACTATTGTTACGGCGCGAAGGTGAAGTACTGCCACGTTCGTTAATTGCTTCTCAAGTATGGGATATGAATTTTGATAGCGACACCAATGTGATTGATGTTGCCATTCGTAGGCTAAGAGCAAAAGTTGATGATGACTTTACTATTAAATTAATTCATACAGTTCGCGGTATGGGCTATAAATTAGAGGTTGAAACTGATGGCTATTAAGTCACGGCCTTTATCACTTACGATGCGTGTTGTGTTGTTTGTGGCTGTAACCGTTATTGCGTGCTTAACTTTAGTTGCCACCTTAATAAATAGTTCGATAAAACATCATTTTTTCCAGCAAGATAGTAGTGAACTGCATGTTATTAATCAATCTATTGAATTAGTTTTAAGACAACACTATAAATCAAACCTGAAATTTAAAAATGAATTATCTAACGCTGTAGCGGGTCATCACGGTGTTTACTATCAGGTAAATACCGCAAAAGGAGATCTCATTTTTCAAAGCTCTGAACGAGATTTTAGTGATTTTGTAATGAGTGCTAAGGCTTCAACTGGCTTTAACCGTAACAACATTACCTCATGGCAAAATGATACCCACACCTACCGAGCTCTGGTGAGTAATTTAAGTACTGAGCAACAGCAATACAAAATTACTACAGCGATAGACATGAGCTTTCATTTACACTTTCTCAATCAATTTCAACAAAGCCTTTGGGCCATTATGTTTGGCTCAGCGGTACTCATTTCATTGGTGGCTTGGTTTGCTGTACATCAAGGATTAAACCCTTTACGAGGTTTAAGTCAGAAAATACACGATATCCAAACTAATAAAATGGATGTAAGGCTCGATGAAAATAAAGTGCCTATTGAGCTTGTTAATATGGTGCAGTCGTTTAACTCAATGCTCGACAGGCTCCAGGGTGAATTTATTCGCTTATCAAATTTTTCTAGTGATATTGCTCATGAACTACGAACTCCACTAACGAATATAATTACTCAAACACAGGTTGGATTATCTAAAAAAAGGCAGTTGGAAGAGTATCAAGAATTATTATTTTCTAACTTAGAAGAACTCGAGCGATTAACGAAAATGGTTAGTGATATGCTTTGGCTCGCCAAAACTCAAAACGGGCTAATTAAACCAGTTCAAAACACTCTAAAAAGCCATGATGAAATTGAAGTGTTATTTGAGTATTTTGACGCTTTGGCTGAAGACTCATTGATTGCATTTAATAAAAAAGGTCAAAACCTTTGTTTTTATTGTGACAAATTACACTTTCGTCAATTATTATCAAACTTACTATCCAATGCAATTAGGTACGCTCCAAAAGGCTCATCAATCACTGTAAACAGTGAAATGACCACCGCTGAAAAAATATGCATTTCAGTGATTAATACAGGGGAGAGAATACCTTCTGAGCATTTACCTTATTTATTTGACCGCTTTTATCGACCTGATAAGTCGCGGCAACGACACAGTGACGGAGCAGGTTTAGGGCTTGCAATAGTTAAAGCTCTAGCGCAAGCAAACGGTGGAGATATAGAGGTCAGTTCAAATAATCAAACTACCAGCTTTAAAGTTTATTTAAATTTAGTTAAAAGCTAATTATTAAAACCAATAACTCAATGTTTGCTTGTAGCTCTTTGGCGAAGTTCAGCTAAGTGCCAAGAGCAGACATTGGTAACTGCCGCGTAGTTTTGATGTCCTAGGGAGCCTGCGAGCGCCTTGATGCGTTTGTTATATGCCAAACTCTCTCAATTTTCTATCTAGAACCAGTCCAATATCAGCTAAAATGCCATCATGCTCGTAGTCAAGAAAAATTCTCACATCGTCGCGATCACCATTGGCATCAACTCTTGGTATGCAAAAGCCACGTGAGCACTCATTAGGGTTTACTACATCTCTCTCTTCACTACCATAGTATGAGTGAACATAGTGAATATTTGGCATTGATATATCCATCATGACTAAATGATCGTTTCCCCTTGGAGCATCAACACTCCTATGAGCAGAGTATTTCATTCTCAAAGGAATAATTTTAAGAATATTAGGCATTTCTGAGTCAACCACTTTTATGAAATCAGATTTAAAAAAGTAATAGATTTGACCTAATCTGTTCAGATACGCAACTACCTCATGAAACCAAAAAGGTTGCTCCCTCACTTTTGTCTGCGCCATATAGTTATCAAAGTGGTATTCCAGTCCCTGAACCATAGTTTTAACACCAGAAACCTGCTTGTAGTGCACTTCATAATCTTTTAATTGATCGAGTTTGTGAAGAATGCTGTTGATCATGAACCACTCCCTGAGTTTCCCTTGGCATATAACACTTTATAAGAGAACATCTTACCTATTTTAGCGCGAAAACGTCCTTATTTTATGAACTTATATTAATAGCAAATAATGAAAACTATTTGTAGCTATAAATATTATTCTTTCTGTGGCATATATAAACATGTAAAAAAGAGGAACGTTTCCTCTTATTCTGACTAAGTTAATGACGACTCACCTGACTGACCGCTTATCGCTCAAAGCAGTCTTGAAAAAGTAAGTATTTTCGTTCTACGTTCATTATATTTTGGCTGGCCGACAATCGCTGTAGATACGCACATATTCTGTGTATCAAACCGTACCAAGCTTGCTATGGGTAAAGATGTGGTTGCGGTTGAGCAAAAACTCGAAAAAGTGATCCCCAAAGAATTCAAAGTCGATGTACATCACTGGCTCATTTTACATGGGCGCTATACCTGCGTTGCCCGTAAACCAAAATGTGGCAGCTGTATTATTGAAGACTTGTGTGAGTTTAAAGATAAGACTGAGTAGATTTGAGTCAAGATCAAAGTTATACATGTTATACTCTGATCTTTTTTAGCATTGAAATATCAGTTTATTGAGCAAATAAATCTTTTAGCCGCAATATTCTAAAGTTAGTTTGAGCTATCCCCTTTTATCATCATATTTAAACGCTTTGTATTCCGATCCGCTCTTTAATCCACAAGAATGATTATGTGTATTCTTAAAAGTAATTGGAATCGTTTGGCCACAAGGAAGAACATTATAATTGGGTGGTAAATTTGGTCCACACTTTTGAACATCAAAGTGCAAGTGAGGGCCCCCACTTTGTCCGGTATTACCACTTAATCCTATAATATCTCCCGCTTTTACTTTATCTCCTTTTGATACAAAAGAACCATTTTCTGTAAGGTGGAAATATCTTGCTACTGAGCCATCATCATGTTGAATAAAAATATAATTTTCTTCCAAATCTTTATTATTTCCATCTTCAAAAACTTCTCGAACACTGACGACCTCCCCCTCTCTAGATGCAACTATCTTAGTACCAATAGGCATTACAAAATCTATTGCAAAAGTACCTACCCCATTATTCGAGGCGCGATAATGCTCTGTAGCAGCATAAACACTTCTTGTGGTGCCCACTTCGTATGGTAACAAATAGACTGAATTTTCTAGATCTGGAAATACAGTGCAATCGACCACCGGCTTAGAGCAAGCAACTAAAGAAATAGGAATTAATAAAGAACTTACAACAAATTTTTTCATCAATACTTTCCTCTATAAAATGTATTAGTCGCTTAAAGTACAACAAAGGTTTAAAGGTGTTAAAAATTAAACTACCAATCTGAGAAAAAGCAGATACCAAACAAAATTAGTTTTCAATCTACTTTAATTACCTTTTGCCTGGCCCACAATCGCCGAAGACACCCATATCTTCCGCGTTTCTAATCGCACCAAGTTTGCCATGGGTAAAGACGTGGTCGCAGTTGAGCAACAACTCGAAAAAGTGATCCCCAAAGAATTTAAAGTCGATGTACTCCACTTGCTCATTATTCAAGGCCGTTACATGAGCACCGCCCGCAAGGTTAAATAGCGAACCACTAAAGTTGGTCAGAATCCCGTTACAGGCTCAAATTACCTAGATATCTAAGCAAATCCATGCGCCTCACTTCATTTATGAGCACTAACCTCTGTATAAGAAAGGCACTAATTTTTGGCTTCTAACGTCGGCTATACTAAAAGTCGACGTTAAAAATCTCTGCTCTTTTTTAGTAAAAATATCATGCTACGTTTAATCAATAGCAACGGCTAATACCATGTTGATAATTTTGCGAAATAAACTAAAATAGAACGACTATCTATCCCTTGTTTTATTCACTCTAAACTTGAACAATTATTTAATCAATTTGTTATTATTTATCAAAAATTGTGTAACTGTATCAGCAAATTCTTCAGGTTGTTCTACCCATGTCCAATGCCCCGTTTGCTCTAAAAATTTAAGTGTTGCTGTTTCTTCTGGTAGCATTTTATAAAATCGATAAGCCATTGCTGGTGTAGTTTTCCAATCTTTACGTCCGTTAATAATTAAGGTTGGAATAGGAAAGTCTTTGAACATTTCTTCTTTAATAATAACGTCTTTTAAAGTGCCAGTAATTTTTACTTCTGGGTCTAAACCAGCCATATCAAAATATACCTTGATATTTGAACCATCTCTTTTATCTCTTGAGCGGTATTTTCTTAATTTTGAGCGTTTTTCTGGGTCGTACCAATCAGACATATTACCGATAGCTCTGTTGTAAAAGGCTTTCATATACTCATGACTGCTTGTTAATGCGCCTTTTGCTCTAATCTCCTCTAGTTTATCCCACTGTTGTGGAAAAAAAGTTTTTCTTAAGTACTTGGCGGCATCAACATTCATCTGTTGACTTAGTCCGTCAGCAGATGCGCTTAACATGATCAACTTCGCTACTCTGTTCGGGTAAGTTAATGCATATTGCACCGCTGGGATACCACCATATGAATGACCAGCTAGTACGAGTTTCGGTACATTCAAATGTTGGCGTAACGTTTCTATATCTTCAACAGTGATAGATGGTGAGAACTTATCTTGAATCTCTCTTGTCGCTCTGCCTACACCAGTTTCATCAAAATATATAATTTGATACCCGTGTGGTTTTAAAAAGTCTAATGCTCCCCAAAATATGGTGCGAGAAGCACCGGGACCACCATTAATCATAACAATGGGAGTGCCTTCACCGTCTGCTTCATAGTAAATATGACCAAATTTACTTTTAACGAAGTTACCTTGACCGTAAGGTTTAGGTAAAGAGGTGTCGGACGCATTGGCTACCAGAACATTAATATGAAGTAAAAATAACAATGAGACAATAAATGCTTTTAACATAAGTAATTCCTTTGAATAAATAATTTAAACAGTTGAATTGATTAATCTAATTTTTGGTTAATCAATTCAATTGAGTAAGTTTGATCTTTACCCGTATTAACTTCAAAGTGGGTCCCCTTATCGTCAAACTCAGTAATACCCACTTTATTTACCATCAATAGTCGCTGACCTTGTTCAGTGCTATAGAAAAAGACGGGCCATTGTTTAATGGCGGCTTTGTTTACGTTAAATGTGTTTAACCAACGCGAGTAATCAGTCATGCTATCCGTTAACAGGCATTTGTTTTCTTGGCAGCTTGCCGTACCTGTTAGGCTCGTACCGTTATTATTAATGTGATATTCAATGCTAGTTAATGTTTTAGGCTTGACGCTATCAATATAAAGGCCTGCTAACGCAAACACTAATTTATCAATTGAGGAAGTCCAGCTACTATTGGATAAAAAGGCAATACTTAAATCATGCTCGGGATATATTGCTAGCATTGAGCGAGCTCCTGGTGTAGCTCCAGCATGATGATAAACTTTACGCCCATGTAAATCTTTAGCTATACGCCAACCAAAACCAACGTCAAAGTTTCGACTTGTTACGGGGTTTCCGTCTTGAGTTGTTGTTGGCGTAAACAGTAGTTGCTGGTAAGGTTTTTGAGTCTTTGCTTTTTTTAAGACTTCTCCCCCAAAAAAGGCTAAATCACTTGCCGATGCATAAAGCCCTGCACCAAAAACGCTATACGACTTTTCGCCAAACGCAATTTCACTTCCCCCCATTTTACTTAGTTCATAAAGCCTTGAACTGCGTTCATGAAGGTCGTTGATATTCTCTATCGCTGGTGTTTCGTTGCCTGACCAACGGGTAATAAAATTTTCAACACTCACTGTTAATGGTTGTTTGGTTATTTTCTCGTATAAAGCGCCAGCTAACGTATAGCCATGTGTAGAATAAAGATATTTAGTACCGGGGCGAGATAATAAGTCTCGATCCTTGAGTGTATTAACTGCCTCAACAGCTGTATCGAAATGTGCGTCATAAATATCATAATCTTTTATTTGATAATGTGGCATTCCCGAAGTATGTGATAGTAATTGCCTTACTGTGATGCTGTGATATTTTTTATTGAGTTCAGGATAATACTGCCCAATGCTGACATCAGGGTTTAGCTGATCATTATTGACTAATTCAGCTAACATGGTGGCGCCTATAACTTTTGACACACTGGCTAACCTGAACGTGGTATTAGGCTTGGCGGGTAGTTCATTTTTTATATCAGAAAAACCAGTGGCAACAGACGCAACAAGTTTACCTTTATACACCACAGCCACTGAAAACCCGGGAACTCCAGTAACTTCATTCAAGCTACTGAGCAGTTTTGTTAACTGCCATTCATAGCTTTGTTTATTATAGTGCTGAACTTCATCGTGATTTTTTGCTGTAGATTTTGGCATATTAATAATACATGCCAATAAAATAAATAATGGTATTTTCATATCATGCTCCTTTTTTTTCATTGAGCATGAGTTGTTAAAAAAGCGCGAGTTAATAAAGGTTATGAATGGTTATGCTGGGTTAGCAAGCGCCTTTAACACTGACCAGATAGGGTCTTTAGCATATTCACGTTGCTGTTTATTTAAATACAATTTCCCAGATGACATTAACGATTCAATGCCATTCAATTGTGATTGTAATGCTTGAAGTAACGATGACGTTGATGACATAGAAAACGAACTAGTCCGTAATATTGTTGCGGTAGTTGGCTCTACTATGCTTAGCTTTATTGTCGTGTTATTGTTTACTTCTATCACTTCAAAATAACTAATTAATGCAAGCCGATCTTTTCTTGCTTGTAATGGTAAGACTAA
The DNA here is from genome assembly GCF_005887255.1 of Pseudoalteromonas sp. S1609. Taxonomy (GTDB): domain Bacteria; phylum Pseudomonadota; class Gammaproteobacteria; order Enterobacterales; family Alteromonadaceae; genus Pseudoalteromonas. The sequence goes on from NZ_PNDJ01000059.1 coordinate 19,212, forward strand.
CTCTTTTCGTTGCTTTGATAATATGAGTTGAAGACGCTGTTCTTCATTTGCTTGGCTAAGCAAATCATTCCATGTTTGGTAAATACTTAACGCATTCTCAGGCATTTCATTAAGGGGGGTATTACTCCATAGCGCAATCCGATTGTTACTTGTCGCTTTGTCATTATTCGTTGATTGAGTCACGTATATTAATATGATTATTGTCATTAACAGCGCCACAAACGTTATACCGAACACTTTTTTGTTTAACCGAGGAATTTTATCTGTGTGTACGTTGGGTGTCGGTTCAGGAACAAACGTTTGATCGATTGGCATGACCTCTCGCTCAATTAGTAATCGGTACCCTTCCCCCCTTACCGTTTGAATTGAAAGACCTTTTATTGTTGATTGCTCTAGTGACTTTCGTAAAACAAATACTCGCTGTTTTAAAGTGTCAGGACTAATAACAGTGTTAGGCCAAACACTTGTCATGAGCGTTTTATTTGATACAACGAGTTCTAGTGTTTGTGCCAGCGTGAACAGTAATTTAAAACTTAACGGATTTAAAGTCACTGATTGATTATCTTTAGTGACAACATATTTTATTTCGTCAAATTTTATCGTTTTACTCTCTGTCATGAGGGTTAATTCATCCTAAAATAACTCATATTATATGTTTCACTAAAATTGTATCAGCTCATCATCAGTGATGAATACAGTTAGGGTTAGCAATCCTGTTTTTTAGTCGAAACTTTTTTATCTTTAATTCATTAAGGTTTAATATTTCAATTGCTATAAACTTCTTATACCGAATTTGTTATAAATCGGTTAGATTTAAGTACAAGTAAGAATTTCAACCATCTACATTAGCCACCTTTTGGCTGGCCTACTATAGCCGTGGATATCCATATATTTAGAATATCGAACCGTTCAAAATTGGCCACTGGTAAAATGTCTATTTTGTGCAAATGCTGTTAAAAATAGTCCCTGCCGAATTAAAAGTGGACGTTCATCATTGGCTTATTCTGCACGGTCGTTATGCTTGTGTAGCCTGTAAACCTATATGTGGTGCGTGCATCATTGAAAACTTGTGTGAGTATAAAGCTGAGACAGAATAATCTTTGTTTTCTACTTTAAACTTTAGATTCATTCACTCTAGACATATTTTGCTTATCTTCACGCTTCAATTTTCGGTACGCAGATGGACTATAACCCACTAATTTTTTAAACGCAGTATTGAATGTCGATTTTGAATTAAATCCGGCATCGAAGGCAATATTCGTAATTAATTTATCACTATCATCTAAAGCCTTTTTGGCTTCTTCGACTCGAAAACCATTAATAAATTGAAAAAATTTGGTGTTTAAAAATTGAGAGAGTGTTTCTGAAATATGGTTTTCAGTTTCAGATATGCATTCAGATAGATTTTTTAGCGATAAGTCATCTTGCAAAAACAGCTTATCTTTTTTCATTGCATGTTCAAGCTTTGACGCTATAAATTGCATTTTTTCAGTACTAAGTAATGCAGCTCTTGTTTGACTTTGAGACGGCTGACTAGTGTGCGGTATCCCTTTTTCAGAGTCAGTAAGAACTTTTTGGCTTAAAGCCTTATGGATAAAAATAGCCAAAGCTATAACCTCCAATATTGGCAGCACAACACCAGAGCCATACCAGTGTATACCCAAGGCACCGAGTGAAAACTCAATGGCATACAATAACCATGTAGCCCCCCATATAAACAATATGGGCCTAAACCACACCAATGAACTATGCTCTATTTCAGAAAAGCGCTCCATCAATTGTCGACGATGAACGTTATGAAGCTTTAAGGCTGCCACTAAATAAAAAAGCGTATAAAAAATAAAAACTGACGTAGTGAATAAACAGGTAAATACTGCAATTTTCCAAAGGTCAGGATCTCTCGTTGAAGGAGTGGCCAGCGCGAGCTTCTCTGCTGGAGTGATCATAAATATAAAAGGGACCATACCTAATAAAACAATAATAGGACCAGAGAGCGCTAATGTTTTAAGGCTTTTATTGGCGACTTTATCAGCTGACATAGAGGCATGTGCATAATAATATAGAGCAGGCCCAAGTAATACACGAAGCGGAAACTGAAGACCTGCTATACCCGGAGCATAAATATATGCGCCAGAATGAATAAATAGCTCCCCCGCTAAATGCACCATTAATAACAACAGTAAACCTTTCAGAAAAACATTTTGCTTTTGCTTTGGCCTTTTAAGAACATCAAGCAAAGCAATAAGTGTCATTCCTATCATGCTAGAATATAATATTGTCGGTAAAAGGTTAACCATCGAACTTACCTAAGATAAAAGATTTATAATTTCTTTTAATTATAAATCTAAACTCTAACTAACACTACCTATTGTCAACTAAGTAGATTTATACTCACTAGCCTCTCCAGTAATTATTTGTGTCATTAGCTAAGCTAATTCGTAATAAATAATAGGTGAAGTTAAGTACTTTTATTTCGATAAATAACTTCTGTGTTCTCCTAATTCCTTTATCTACTAATGTTGGGTCCATAGGAAAAAATAATACCCACCTTAATTAAATTGAAAATATACTATTTTTTCGGACTATTTTCTAAATTAAAGCCTTTAACAAATAACCAAAATGGTAGTAACAACTCAAATAAAGCCCCTGGAAGGTATAACCATTGTCCGCCCAAATTCATCCCAAAAAAACCAAAAAGTATTTTTAGCAATAAAGCAAAATAGCCAATCATTCCTAACACCGAAAATCCACGCGGTACAAGTCGGTATTGATAAAAGTTTGCGCATAGAACAAAGCCACATATTGCCAAAGGGATCATGCCCATTTGAAAGTCATAATAGCGCTCAGCTCTAAGAACAGTCGCCATAGTGTGCAAGTAATCAACATTACTAACGGTCGTTTCAACGAGCTCCTTACTTATCCTCATCATTGACAATAGAGCGACAGCACCTATTAGTAACATAACTGCTTCAACAAGCCTAAATGCTACATAGCAAACTGCAATACGCTCACTATATTGTTTGATAATGGGGTAAATAATTATTGCCATCCCCACAACAGCCGCTGAATTTATGAACTCTAATAGCACTGCCGTGGTTACCGTAAGCTTATTAGCAAAAAGTTGCTCAAGGTAGTCCGGTGAACTAACCAACTCCGCAATGAGTGAACTAGCCGTCATGTATGAGAATGATGAAATTAGCCATAATACGCCCACTAAACGAGCAGCGGTTAAACTAGACATAATGTGTTTCCTTAAAGTTATAAATATTCAAAGTTATTTCTTACCTTTTTTTGGTTTTTAACATTGATTATCGTTTTATAGTTAGGTTGGGCAATTTAGCCATTTAGGCGCGCGTTGACGACCAAATGGGCCTATTCGAACGTATTATTTATTAAAATTGTTTTTTATTACTTCCTGTAGGTCATTATTATTTAGCCTTTTCAATACTCTATATAAACCGCTACACAACTATTGATGATATATATTTCAATATAGTTAATAAGTAATTGTGAGATGACTAGAATGAAGCACTCTTTGATATAAACTTAGGTCTAATCCAACTAACTATATCTCTCATCTATCAGCACTATCTTTTAGTTGTGCCGACAATCAATGTAAAAAAGTGACCCCAAAATAGTTCAAAGTGATTGTACACGACAGGCTCATTTTACTGGGCCGTTATACCTGCGTTGCACGAAAACCTGAATGCGGCAGCTGTATAATTGAAGACCTGTGTGAGTTTAAAGACAAGACTGAGTAAGCTTCTGTCAACTTGAGTAAATTACAGACTGTCGAATCAGTTGTTTTCTACTAACTTTAAAGGTAGCTTGTAAGGCATTCATAAAAAACATGGACGCACTATGAAAGCTTGTTTTTTCATTTTTCTGCTTTTCTTTTCTATTAGTTGTCTCGCTGTGGTGAAAAGGCATGATATTCCCCCTGAGAATTATGTGTTGAAAGAAGCTCCTGATTTCTTAGTAGATATGCCTCATGAGGGGCATGGCGCTTTAATCAATCCAAGATGGGTTGTAACTGTCGCGCATACCATTTTTTATAATTACACGGGTAAAAGCTTAAAGATTGGATCAAATACATATCAAATTGAAAAAGTGCATATACATCCTGAATTTGAAAAGCTTAGCGAAAGTTTGTTGAAAGGAGATTTAGCGCCTTTAATGAGTTTTTTTAAGGCAAGAAGTGATATTGCATTAATCAAACTATCCTCACCTGTGAACGATGTATTACCGATTGCTCTTTACACAAATGTAAAAGAGCAAGGCAAAACAATTACAGTTTTTGGTAAAGGTGCTACAGGTAATGGGCTTCTTGGCGAGGAGTCTGATACTAAATCTTTGAAACAGCTGAATCACTTCCAGAATATTATCGAAAAAGCAGAAACTAATTGGCTGACATTCAAGTTCAATAAGCCACCGAATGGATTACCTCTAGAGGGAATGCACGGTTCAGGTGATAGTGGTGGAGCTTCTATTATTTATCAAGGTGGTAAGCCCTTTCTTATAGGGCTTTCAAGTTGGCAACTGGCGCATGGTGATATTTCTGATTTTAAGGCGGGGTTATATGGTACAACTGCATATCAAGTGAGGATTTCCAGTTATAGTGAGTGGATTAAGGATGTATTAACTGACGAACCAAACACTGTCAATTAACGTCTGTTTTGGAACAGTAATTAAGTCCGACTTAGAGCGAAAAACGAACGTTTACTGTTTTAACGAATTTATTATTTTTTTAAGGTTAAATCTAGCCCAACTTGTTGTTACTTTTAGGGGGTAATTATTTGTTGATTTATGCTATCTTATAAATGAATATGCATATATATTAACTAGATATAAGGGATTATTCAGTGAGGAAGTACATAACAAGTGTCATTTTTTTATTTCTTGCGGTTACAAAACTTGCATACGCAAGTGAAGCTACATCTTTTATTAATACGCTAAAAACCCACTATCAAAACACATCTTCTATAAAAGCATTTTCTTTAACTCATAGCTATCTAGGGCGAAGTGACCCATTTCAGTCTTGGGACTTTCAAGCACCTACTCGATATAAGGCTTTTAAGGTTACGGATATTGATATTAATAATCAGCATTACTATCAAAATGTAGTTCATCACTTTACTGGCGGCTTATATTTTGACGAAGTACATTTCCAAAATAGTAAAGAAAGTTTGCGTTATGAGCGAAATGGAATTTCTTTAGGGAAAAGTGTAATTGAACAAAACATGAGTAGCTTTAACCGTTATAAAAACCTAACTTTAATGAATTTAGACTTCTTTGCTATCATGCCATTAATTAGCGAAACAAATATCGAAGAAAAAATAGAATTTCAACAAGGCTCCCCATCTGGAAAAGTAACGTTAACTCATCAAACATCCGAAAAAATGACAATAGAATATGTATTTAACACTAAGCCTCTACAGTTAATATCAATCAACAATAAAAATAGAAAACGAATCTATCTATATGATGATTATAGATATTCTAATGGTTACTATTTCGCCCACTCTCTCATTAAAAAATACAGTGGGGATACTACCCCTAGCTTTATAATAAGAATTGAAAATTTTGAAAAGATAAAACTAATTGAAACAGAAAAGCTCAGGCTTCCTAGTGATTACTACAAAAATGTATCAGATAATAGTTCAGCTTTAACAACAACATCTATAACCAAAAACCTTTACCTTGTTACAGACGGTTCAGCTTTAAGAAATATACTGTTTAAAATAAATAATAATAATATTACAGTGTTTGGAGCATCAAAAAACAGTAAATCGTCAAATCAAGTTATCGACGCAATTAAACAACGATTCCCAGATAAAAAAATTACTGCGGTCTTTGTTACTCATCCATATAGCGACCATATTTTAGGTCTTCTACCTTTTGTAGAAAAAGGTGCCAAGATTTATGCAGACGCTTATACTGTTAAAGCAATAAAGGCTTTTCCTCGATTTAATGACGAAATACATAAATTCAACTTTGAAGAGATTAAAAATAGACAGGTTATTAATAATGTACGCTTTTATGTTTTAGAAAATGCGCGTTCAAAACGTCAAAGCTTCGCTTATTTTGAGCAAGATGGCATCGTATATCAAACTGACTTTTTAGAAGTCGCTTTTGATAACACCATTGCTAATATACTGCCAAGTTACAGTAAACAATTTATAGAATTTTTGAGAAGTGAAAAATTGAAAGTTAATCGCATTGTGGGTTTTCATCGAAATAATGATATATCGCCTGAAGTTATGGATAGGTCTTATCAAACCAATACTATGTAATTGAGATGAAAAAAATACCTTACAATTGCTTAAGCGAAAAAATAAAAGTCGGTCATCGCCACGAGATTATAGCTAAATTATTTTTCGCAAAGCAAGGCTTCCAATGTCTGTTTATTGCACAAATCGGCCTTGTGTAATTAGACACATTTTACATGGTCGCTATAGCTGCGTGGCACGTAAACCTAAATGTGACAGCTGTATTATTAAAGACTTGTGTGAGTTTAAAGATAAAACTGAGTAATTATATGGCGAGTACTCTTCGATCAACACGTACAATTTCCTAATGCAGATGCCAAATTTTGACACCTTGCACTTTCTTATATTGCAAATTAATTTAAATAAACGCTTATATCTGCACTTATAATAAAAGTAATTATTGGAACATTTCCAAAGTATTAATTTCACAAGTCTTAATTCATTAGTTATGCTACTGAGCATAATAAAATTATAGTGCGACCCTCTATGTTACCCTTACTTCGTATATTACTGATTGAGCAAGACCCTAGCACCTTAAAAGAACTTTCGACGAATCTGTCAAAAGTTATCCCTAATTTTGAGCGAAACGATATTCATATCGATATTATTGAGTACCTTGAACTTGAACAAGCACTGGAGTGTGTAAAGGATGATGGTGATATTCAGGCCGTTGTACTTAGTTGGGATGTGCAAAATAAGGTTGGTGAACGCACTTATAGTCGTTTTATCGAGCAGCTAAAGGGGATCCGTCTTGAATTACCTGTGTATGTTATTGGTGACGACACAGAGGGGCTAGAAATTGTTAATGAGTCGGAGGAGATTGAGTCATTCTTCTTTAAAGATGAAGTAATCTCAGACCCTGAAGCAATTTTAGGTTATATGATCAATGACTTCGATGACCGCTCAGAAACGCCTTTTTGGACAGCGTACCGCCGTTATGTTGGCGAGTCGAACGATTCATGGCACACACCTGGGCACAGCGGTGGTTCAAGCTTTAGAAATTCTCCCTATATTAAAGATTTTTATCAGTTTTATGGCCGTAATGTGTTTGTGGGCGACTTGTCGGTTTCTGTTGATTCGTTAGGATCATTATCAGATAGCACTAATACCATTGGCCGTGCCCAAGAGTCAGCTGCCGCTACGTTTGAGGTGAAGCACACTTACTTCGTCACTAATGGGTCATCCACTTCAAATAAAATCATCTTGCAGACACTGCTTCGCAAAGGCGATAAAGTGATTATTGACCGTAATTGCCATAAATCTGTGCACTATGGCATTTTGCAATCAGCCAGTTTACCCATTTATTTGTCGAGTATTTTAAACCCTAAATATGGGATTTTTGCGCCACCGTCATTGGCTGATATCAAACAAACAATTGAGCAGAACAGCGATGCGAAATTGCTGGTACTAACAGGGTGTACTTACGATGGCCTACTGAGTGACCTTAAACAGGTAGTCGAGTTTGCTCATCAACATGGTATTAAGGTGTTTATCGACGAAGCGTGGTTTGCTTACTCGCTGTTTCATCCAAGCTTACGTTACTATTCCGCCATTCATGCTGGCGCTGATTATGTAACTCATTCAGCGCATAAAGTGGTATCGGCGTTTTCTCAGGCATCGTATATCCATGTAAACGATCCTGATTTTGATGCTGACTTCTTTCGCGAGATTTACAGTATTTATGCCAGTACATCGCCGAAATATCAGCTTATCGCTTCTCTTGATGTGTGCCAAAAACAATTGGAGATGGAAGGCTATAAGTTACTCAATGCCTTGTTAAATCATGTAGACGAATTTAAGCAACAGATGGCATCACTAAAGCAGATTAAAGTGCTTGGTAAACAAGAGTTTATGGAAATATTCCCGCACTTTAGTGATGATAACATGGGCCACGACCCGCTAAAAATTCTTATCGACATTAGCGAATTACCCTATTCATTAAAAGATATTCATAAGTATCTGCTGGATGAAATTGGCTTAGAAATCGAAAAATACACCCACAGTACTATTTTGGTGTTACTGACTCTTGGCGGCACGCGCTCGAAGATCATTCGTTTATACAATGCGTTGAAAAAACTCGATAGTGGCAAGGTAAAACTAGCCACATCGACACGACGTTCTCGCTTACCGGAGAATTTACCAGCTATAGACTTAGCCTGTATTCCAAGCGAAGCTTTTTATGGCGAGCGCGAATCGGTACCTATTAGCAAAAGTAACAACCGCATTTGCGCCGGTTTAGTTACGCCCTACCCGCCAGGAATTCCGCTTTTGGTTCCGGGGCAACATATTACACAAGAGCATATAGACTATCTGAAGGAGCTTGCAGGACAAGGGTTAACGATTCAGGGCAGTTTTGATGGCGAAATATATGTCCTTAAAGGTAAAGTTGAGAAGTAAAAATATCGCGTAATACAGTTTTATGATTAGGAATTGCTTATAATCGTACTTTACAGATTTCAAAGAATAAATTGAGGTAAATTTAAATGCGTTTACTACATACTATGTTACGGGTTGCTGATCTAGATAAATCAATTGCCTTTTACACTAATGTGCTAGGTATGAAAGAGTTACGTCGTGCTGATAATGAAGAGTATCGCTATACCCTTGCCTTCGTCGGCTACGGTGATGAAACTGATACAACAGTACTTGAACTGACCTATAACTGGGATACTGACAGCTACGATTTAGGTAATGCCTATGGCCATATAGCGATTGAATTTGATGATATTTATAAGGCCTGTGAGGATATCAAAGCAGCTGGCGGTAACGTTAGTCGTGAACCAGGTCCAGTAAAAGGTGGCAAAACGGAAATTGCATTTGTTAAAGACCCTGATGGATATGCAATTGAACTTATTCAGAAAAAATCATAAATAATCATAAATAATCACGGGTAGTATTTTACCCATAAAAAAAGGTGCCTTGAGCACCTTTATCGTAATTGACTATCTTTACTGCCACGGCGATTAAACGCGTTAGCATTACTTGGTAGCCCTTCTAATTCCGCTTGGCATGAAATACAGTAGCGCACGCCTGGTAATGCTAACCTTCTTGCTTGTGGTATTCTCTCGTCACACTCATCACAAAGCTCAGCGCTCGCTCCTGAAATTAGGTTACTTCTTGCGTATTGCACTGCATCATTAACACTTGCATCTATTTGATCTTGAATTGCGCCATCTCGCGCCCATCCACTTGCCATAAATCCTCCTCATTTTTTGGAAGTTTTATGTAGATTAACAAGTAGAATATTTATAAGCCCTGAATAAAAAACACAGATACTTTTAATTAAGTCTTTTGAGGTTGAACAATACTTGAGTGAATATCGTGACTCTAGGCTTTGATAAACCTAAACATTTAATTTAGAGAGGTATTTTATAGACGAACGTAAGAAGTACTTGAACAGAAAATTTTTTATCTTAATAACACATACCTACTTTATAAAAAGTAAGTGGCGTCCCCAAGGGGATTCGAACCCCTGTTACCGCCGTGAAAGGGCGGTGTCCTAGGCCTCTAGACGATGGGGACCATCT